>DAIDKT010000015.1 GCA_027449905.1 Legionellales bacterium | reverse complement strand
CCGAATGGACCCACCTGATCCCATCCCGAACTCAGCAGTGAAACATTCGAGCGCCGATGATAGTGTGGGGTTTCCCCATGTGAAAGTAGGTCATCGCCAGGGCTTTATTTAACACGTCCGTTGGGTCTTACGACCCAACATTTTGTGTTGTCAAACAGTAATTTCGTTTCAAAACAAGTCCATCATGGAGGATGTATTATGCGATTATCAGATTACCTGGCAATTGCTGAGTGGGTTGATAACGGCAGTCAGTATATTCTCGGATTGTTGCCATCCAACTATAAGCCCTCACTACCCAGTGGGTATGAAATCGTATATACACAGATATTTCCTGACGATTCAGACGTAAAAATAGCGACTGTCTACTTGCTTAATGATGGAAGATATCTGGTTCGTAATCGTGAAGATGGTTGTCTGTATAAAAATAAACTTGGTCAAGAGGTTCATTTAAACAATTTAGAGTTTAATCTTAAAAGCCGTGCTTTTAGGAAACTCGTCCTTAACAGTATAGCTAGTAACGGTCACGTCGTTCCGATTGATTTGACATCTCATAAAGACGATTTCCTCGAGATTGAGAAAAGAGTAAACTTATATTACTACTTCTTTACAAATTTGAGATTCATCTATAACTACTTTAATGGTGAAATTGATCACCCGAACTACGCTCAATCGCATTTTGCTGCGTATATTCGTGACATCAGTGCACTGCATCGTGATGAGCTACTCTTTCTCGAGACTACCACCTTAAACTTGCTGGTTGCACCTAATAAATCCATAAGACATACCCAAAGATTAGTCGATGTCCTGAACGATAACAATGCGCCAATGCACCTCAAGTATTGTTGGCTGATGTCATTTTTGATTGATGTGAATCCGGCGCATCGATTTAATCCGCTTATCGAGAGTTATCTATGCGATTTTTTAACTGATTTGAGAAGACTCTCGCCTAATAAAGGTTTTACTGATGCGGCAGAAGAGGCGAAAAAACTTTTTGTCTCATTACTGATGAGTCCATTTAAAGCCAACTCGCTACCTAGTAGCACAAGTGTTGAGTTTGCCGGACTGTCTAATCGATGGTTCTGTGAAGAGTTTACTGAGTTCTATCATCAATTCATTGCCGATATAGATTCGCATGATGGTGATGTAAATACAAATCTCGCCAACCACTATAGCGATTTTGTTATCAATAAGCTGATGCCGCTCAAGATTTATTATTATAATACCAGTAGTAGTCTATATACCAAGGAAGAAGGCTTGGCACTTAAGGCCAACTCAGACTGGATTAAGTCAGTTATAAAAGGAATGGTGTTTAGAGAAATAAGAACCTTATTTGAGCCAGAGTGGTTTCAGGCAATGTTGTCCTCTATTAAGCATCAAATTATATGGGCTACGCATGGTTCCGATTTACTTTTTGAAGAGCTACGATCTTATATCGGACAAAACAAAAATTCGGTAATAAATACACCCCGATCTCAGATCCGCCTAGAGATTGAATTTAATTTGAAATTTTTTGATTTTTTAAGAAAAATCTCAAACGGTGATTTAATTGAGTTGTGTTGTAGTGTGGATGTTCGTTACCAAAAAGAGATTCTGTTTACCTACATGCATTGTCACGGTTACATTCTGCATCTGCTTAAATTCTCAATAAAAATTCTCGAACATTTTAAAAATGAAATTTACGCCCAAAGTCCATCTGGTTATGGTGCTGGAAATTTGCGGCTTTTCAAGCCACTCGATAGCATACCATCAGGTTCCAAGAATCCTAGAGACTACGATAACCCTGAAGAGCTTGGTAATATATTACGTTGTTTTTCGGAAGTATCAAAATCTGTTAAGCAAAATAAATCGCTATTAAGACCTGTTGCGAAGAGGCCAGCGGCCATTGCTTTAGTAAACACGGGTACGGATTATTCTGCATATCAGGGGAGTAATTTGACATTATAAATTATAGGCTGATTGATCTGATTTATTTAGCTCGAGGTAAAAATTCAGGGATATTCTCTAAGCGATGTTGGTTACCTGATTCATGACAGGTTTATGCCAATTTAATAACATGGATGAACAAATACCAGCAATCAATCCCCAGAAAGCTGATCCTATACCCAGTAAAGACATACCCGATGCCGAAACCAAGATAGTGATGATGGCAGGTTCACGGTGCGATTCTGCCTCGAGCGCGTTCTTAAGGCTTGAGCCAATCGTGCTAAACAATGCTAAACCAGCAATTGACAAGATAAGCTCTTGAGGAAACGCAAAAAATAAAGCAACGACTGTAGCTCCCGAAATACTGATCAATAGCCAACATAATCCCGCAAAAACAGTTGCCTTATAGCGCTTCTTGGGATTGCTGTCCGCTTCTTTACCTGTGCAAATGGCAGCTGTAATCGCTGCCAAACTAATTGAGTAGCATCCAAAAGGGGCTAATAGCAGGTTGGCAAAGCCAGTCCAACTGATGAGGGGCGATATGGCTGGTTTATACCCAGATTCATTTAAAATGGCAATGCCCGTAATATTCTGCGATGTCATTGTCACAACAAACAAGGGAATGCCGACGCTAATGAGCGCGGTCCAAGAAAAAGCTGGCATGGTAAAGATGGGGGATGAAAAGGCAAGATGACAGTTTTCAACATGAAATAGCCCTTCAATACTCGCTACAAAGCAGCCCACCATCAATACAACCACAATAACATAGCGAGAGAAAAAACGTTTCCCAATTAAATATGCAATGAGCATAGCGCTCACCAATGAAGCTTGATTTTGCATGGCAGTGAATACATTCATGCCGAAGTGTAACAAAATACCTGCGAGCATGGCTGATGTCAGCGACTTTGGAACGTGATCCATGACTCTTTGAAATAAACCGGTCATACCTGATAAAATTGTTAAAGCAGCCGAAAAAACAAACGCGCCAATTGCCTCTGGCATGGTCAAGCCTGATAAACTCGTTACTAGCAAGGCGGCTCCTGGAGTCGACCACCCGGTGAGAATGGGCATTCGATAATATAACGAGAGTCCTATACAAGTTGATGCCAAACTAAGCCCCAATGCAAATAACCACGAACTGATATCAGCGGCTGTTGCCCCAGCAGAGGTGGCGGCTTGAAATACGATAACCGCTGAACTGGTGAATCCAACTAAAACCGCAACAAATCCGGCCGTGATATTGGAGAATGAGAAAAAATTTGACAATTTGTGTCTCCGTCATGATGAAATACAGTTTAAATGCGCTAGGTTTTGTGGACAATTCATCTTCTAAAACTCGATCCGCCGCAACTTTTTCGCAATAGTCTAGCGCTCTTGCTTAATACACAAGGTTTTTGTATTGAAACAGATCGCAATGTATCCCAACTTTCTTCGGGACGACAGCTAACCTGTCAAGGTTTTTAATTTTGTTGATAAAGTTTAACATAGTTTTCATATCGTGTCAGAGAAATCAATCTATTTTTAACCGCATTTATCACCGCACATCCGGGTGTTTGATTATGATTACAATTACGAAATTTACATTGTGACAGGTAGGGTCTGAATTCACGATATCCTTGCGCAATATCCGATGTTTTCATGTTCCATAAACTTAACTCACGGACACCTGGTGAGTCAATGAGGTTACCACCATGGGGAAGATGATATAAATACGACGTACTGGTGGTGTGGGTACCAAGGTTGCTGTGCGAAGAAAGTTCGCCTGTTAAAATTCGTTTGACTTCGTGAGGTAAAATGCGTGCGATCATGGATGATTTTCCCACCCCTGATTGCCCGACGAATACACTGGTTTGATTGTTGAGTGAACGAAGCAAAGACTTGTCTTGTGCTTCCAGTTTGTTGGTAAATAGGATTGGATAACCTAACGGCTCATAGTATTTTAGCAAAGCTCGTTGAATGTCATCGCTAGGTAAATCCGTTTTATTCAAAACTATCTGGGCATTTATTTTTAAAAACTCAGCCATCACCAAGTAACTGTCGAGTAAACTCCAAGAAATTTCAGGGATGGGTGCGACCACTACCATCATTTGCGATAAGTTGGCTGCAATAGGCTTGATATGCCCTTGTTGGCCGGGGCGTCCCAAGACCGTATGTCGCGGATATCTGCTGATTATCGTGCCTTGGTGTGTTCCCTCGGGTTGCCAAACTACTTTGTCACCGGCAACTAACGAATCAATATTAGGACGAATGGCGCAATGAATTGAGTTTCCTTGCATATCTTCAACATGGGCATATTTATTATGACGAGCGATCACCAATCCCTCCATCATCATGTCGTGATGTTCTTCTTCTTTTTGTTGACGATAGAATGCTTGTTTTTTTTCAATGCGTAAAGCCTGTTGTTTGCTTATTCGTCTTTTGCTCATAGCAAGATATAATCCATAATCGGTCACATTCATCGGATCCAATTCCTAGAGGATAACATGAAAATATATTTAGTGGGTGGTGCTGTTCGCGATCGTTTATTGGGATACCCAACCAAAGAGCGCGATTGGGTGGTTGTTGGCGCCAAACCAGATGATTTGCTGCAACAAGGTTATCAACAGGTTGGCCGAGATTTCCCGGTATTTTTACACCCACACACAAAAGAAGAATATGCATTAGCCAGAAAGGAGAGAAAGCAGGGATCAGGGTATTATGGTTTTGAATGTGACTTTGATCCTGGTGTGCGATTAGAAGACGATTTACTCCGGCGGGATTTGACGATGAATGCCATGGCCATGGATGAAGATGGCCACATGATTGATCCCTTTGGTGGAGAGGCGGATTTGAAAAATAGAATTGTCCGCCATGTTTCACCAGCTTTTATTGAAGATCCAGTGAGGGTGTTGCGGGTTGCTCGTTTTATGGCACGCTATCATCATTTGGGGTTTAAGCTGGCTCATGAAACACGTTTATTGATGTATGATATGGTAGAACGTGGTGAGGTTGGTCATTTGATCCCTGAGCGGGTATGGCAAGAATGGCAAAAGAGTCTTCTGGAAAAAAATCCAGAACTCTTTCTTTATACCTTGCGATCCTGTGGTGCTTTGCGGGTCATTCTCCCAGAAATAGATGGCTTATTTGGTGTGCCGAGTCGAGAGGACTATCACCGTGAAGTTGACACGGGTGTCCATATGATGATGGTATTGTGTGCCGCGACCAAGTTGTCTGATGATCCGGTCGTTCGTTTTGCTGCCGCATTACATGATCTTGGAAAACGAGAAACTCCCATAGAAAGCTGGCCCGCTCATCATGGTCATGAAGCCTTGGGTTTAGCTGTCATCGAGCGCTTATGTCAGCGTTTAAGAATACCGAAGAGTTACAGTCAATTTGCACAAACCGTATCCAAGTATCATGGAGAGATTCATCGTCTGACAAAATTACGAGCAGGAACGATCGTTAAAATTTTAGAGCAGACGGATGCCTTTCGACGACCGGCTCTATTTGAGAAGTTATTGATTGCCTGTGAAGCGGATGCCGATGGGCACGGATTAAGCGGTTCTTTTCCACATATTCCTTGGGTTTTTCCTTCAGGTGCTGCTGATAAAACCAAGACTTATCCAACATCGCAAATTTGGCGTGCTATTCTGACAGAATGTAGTAAAATAACCGCACAAGCGATGATGACAGCGGGTTATACAGGACCGGCTATTTCTGTGCATCTACATCAACAACGAGTTTCCTGTGTTAAAATGATGAGGGGTCAGTTCATGCGAGATCTGTCTATATGAAGCACCATGCAAATTTAATTTGGATTGATCTGGAAATGACAGGATTGTCTCCGGAAACTGAGCGGATTATTGAGATCGCCACCGTAGTCACCGATTTAAATTTAAATATTTTGGCTGAAGGGCCGGTTTTTGCCATCCATCAAGCCGAAACGATCCTGGCTGACATGGATGAGTGGAATACCCGCCAACATGGCAGGTCTGGTCTACTCGAGCGTGTCCGAGCGAGTCAAATCACGGAAGCGCTTGCAGAAAGGGAAACGATCGCGTTTTTAAGAACGTGGATTGACAGAGGACAATCACCCATGTGTGGGAATAGTATTTGTTTAGACAAGCGTTTTTTGTGCAAATATATGCCTGAACTTGCTGATTTTTTTCATTACCGTCTCATTGATGTGAGCACTTTGAAAGAACTGGTTTTGCGTTGGCAGCCAAAGCTTTTAGAGAGTATTCAAAAACAATCCAAGCATTTGGCTCTAGATGATATCAAGGACTCAATTGCTGAGCTTCGGTATTATCGTGAACATTTTATTAAAGAGTAGATGATGATGCGTGAGAAACTTGAATTACCAAACCAGGCAACTGCTTTACTCTTACATTCCTGCTGCGCTCCATGCTCAGGCGAAGTGATGGAGGCCTTATTGGCATCAGAGATTCGGTTTAGCATATTTTTTTATAATCCCAATATTCATCCCATTCAAGAATATGAGATCCGAAAACGAGAAAATATAGCGTTTGCAGAAAAGCACCATATTTCGTTTATTGATGCAGATTACGATAAGGATAATTGGTTTGAACGAATTAAAGGACTCGAATGGGAGCCAGAGCGAGGTAAACGTTGTACTGCCTGTTTTGATATGCGGTTTGAGCGAACGGCATTATATGCCCATGAACATGGTTTTCCGGTTATCTCGAGTTCACTTGGTATTTCTCGTTGGAAAGATATGAATCAAATTAATGAGTCAGGTCAGCGTGCGGCTGGTCGATATCCATCTTTGATCTATTGGACTTACAATTGGCGAAAAGATGGTGGGTCAGCGCGGATGTATGAGATTGCAAAGCGAGAAAATTTTTATAAGCAAGAGTACTGTGGTTGTGTATACTCATTGCGAGACACCAATGCGTGGCGCCAAAAGAATGAGCGGGAACGGATAAAAATAGGAATGCATTATTATCATGAGGAATCAACGTAATGGATCATGATGTCAAACTGTAATCATCATCATGGACACCACGGGCATATCCATCCCACCAGCAGCCAAGCTTTTATCACAGCGATTGCGGCGAATCTCGTCTTTGTCATTTTTCAGTTTATTTTTGCATATGTTGCTCATTCTACCAGTTTATTTGCTGACGCAGTTCACAACTTGGGCGATGTTTTTAGTTTAGGTGTTGCTTGGGTAGGTAACATGATGTTACTGCGCACACCGACTGATCGCAAAACGTATGGATTAAAAAAGGCGTCTATTTTAGCTGCCTTGGCCAATGTGATTTTGTTGGTTTTCACCTGTGGGATCATTGCAACAGAAGCGGTCTACAAATTATTTTCCCCTGCGCAAGTGAATACTGGTTTTGTGATGATAGTCGCATCCGTTGGTGTGCTCGTGAATGCGGCAACCGCCATTTTATTTTGGCGAGGTAGTGGGGATTTAAATATTCGAGCCGCCTTCTTGCATTTAGCATATGATGCATTGATATCCTTGGGTGTGGTGGTCGCTGCTGCATTGTTGGCATGGACTGGTTGGTATTGGTTGGATCCACTGGTTGGATTATTCATAGCAGGGATTATTTTAAAAGGATCATGGTCTATCTTTACCGACAGTGTTAATTTAATTATCGATGGTGTACCAAAAGATATTTCGGTGGTGGCTGTGCGCGATTTTCTCTTAGAACAATGTGGGGTAGAAGGGATACATGAGCTGCACATTTGGGCATTGAGTACCCAAGAAAACGCATTGTCGGTGCATCTATGGATGCCTCAGCAACCACTCAGTGATCAACACCGTTCACAATTAAATGAGCAATTGCGAGATAAGTATCATATTCATCATAGCACCATTCAAGTTGAACAAACCACGGACCACTGTGAGAGTCATTGCCAGGTGTATATCTAGTCCCCTGCAAAGATATTGAATAGTTACGTTCCCTTTCGATTTGGTTTTGATCGGTTAGCTTTATTATCTTTAAGGTGATCAAGTATAAATACATTTGGCCAAAAAAGATTGACTAATGTTTTTTAATCAATTAAAACGACCTCTTTTTAAACATAAAGAGGTGGCATAATGCAAAATACAAAACGCGAACTTTCTTGGTTGCAAAAATCAGTTCTTTATACAAGACCAAAACTTGATGCAAAAAAGGTAGGGCCGGTTAGGGAGCAAACTTATAAAATAGGTATCAAGATTTATAGAGCTGAAAAAGAAAGAATAAAATTTGCAAAGGACGTGCTCCAAAAAGCTCAAGATTTTCTGATCGGGCTTAGCGATGAAAATTTTGATAGTGCTGATTTTGGGCCTTATCTACAAGAGCTGAAGCAAGTATTTGAAAATAGAAAATTAGCTGAATATGGTAATAATGGAGCTCGTAACCTGCTTCTAAGGAATTTAGAAAATATTGAGACGTACGAGCAATCACTTGAAGCTTTTAAAACACACTTGATAGAATACTATAGCTCAGGGGTCATTAATTCAATACATATTACTGATTATCTGGAAGCGCCAAAGCATTTAAGCTTGGATTATTCCACATATGTTGAGACATATTATGAAAAATGGGATGCTCAGGTTGCTGTAGAATGGGCCTGTCATTTTAAGTGTGTAAATAGCCATAATCAGGTATTCTGATGCACAAGCTAAGGAGTACCGTTTTTGAACAAGGATTTATGGTTATGAACATCAGTGATGAAATGTTAGATGATTTAATCGGCAATGCCAAGA
>DAIDKT010000014.1 GCA_027449905.1 Legionellales bacterium | reverse complement strand
GATAAATTAGATGTGATTGAATGTTTCCATACAGTAGGTCACGAACCTTGGGTGGGAGAAGTGCTAGAAAAACAAAAAATGATCTATGCAAACCTGGGATTCAACCCACCATCCTCGTTATGAGTGTTCGGGAATCCAGGTAGCATCATCAATATCTAATATCGCCCCGTGTTTATTATTGTGTTTGGTAATAGGGATGTCACCAAAGTTATCATCGGCTTCGGTAACTAACTCGTTATACATTTTTCGTATACGCATATCATCCTGAGTGAGTACCATCCGGTTTATTGTTTCTAACGCAGGGTGAATACAGGTTCTTAATGCAATGGAGTGTCGTACTTTGTAGATCTTGTTTAGTTTATCCAACGTCTCTTTATCCGGCGCGTTTTGTGCTGCTTGACATAGCTGACCCACCATCGATGCCTCAGCCTCGGATATACCTAGAAACACTTCTACGTCAGAGAGTTCAGCTCGCTCTTTATTCGTTAATGTATTTCTATCTTTTTCTTCAATTAAAATAATTTTGTTGAGTCTATGGATAAAATCGACAATATGCCTCGCATCATTGAGTTTCTTATCTTGATTGAAAATCCACAGGGTATATTCATAAAAATTTCTCGATAATTGGCTTGTAAGAGGTTCTGTTTCATCAGTTCCATAAAAAGCGCTTCCGATAACATCAAGCGCTTGAAAAATGTCGTTTTTGCACTCGTTATATTTTGTATAGAACTCATATATCTCTTCTCTGTTTTTCTTTGAGCTTATGTTTGCATCTGGGGAAAAAATAATTCTTATATTTTTTGTTAGTGCCTTCTTGTCATCATCAGTAGCAACAGAGCGATATGCTTGCTGAAGAATCCTGTTAATTCTGGTATTAAGTATTTCTTTGATCATTTCTTGTTCATAGGTTTTTTCGGTTAAAAAAGAACAAGTTAATTTTAATTTGTTTATAGCTGTACCAGAAGCTTGAGCTACTGTTTTGAGTTTATTATCAAATGCTGTCATATGTTTAGCCCCATATTTTAAGGAA
The DNA here is from genome assembly GCA_027449905.1 of Legionellales bacterium. Taxonomy (GTDB): domain Bacteria; phylum Pseudomonadota; class Gammaproteobacteria; order Legionellales; family Legionellaceae; genus DAIDKT01. Next base: position 10,308 of record DAIDKT010000014.1, on the reverse strand, counting down.
CTTTTCTGTAAAGTCCTTGATCGTTTTGAATATTAAATCTCACAATTTTAACACACTATTTGATAAATAAAAAATCATATATTTATTCATAGTGCAAATATCAAGCATATGTCTGCCTGAAAGCAAGAAAATGGCATGCATAAGAAAATGAATTTGCAAAACGGGGCGCTAGGTTTTTCTATTATCCATCAGTGTTTCATCTCGCAACAGCACACTATAAAAAAAACCATCCATATTATTTTCACCGGGTAAAAGTTGCCAACCATGGTCAGTTGCATGGCCAAAAGATGGTGAGATTGTAAGAACGCGACAATCCGATTGGCTGGCAACAAATTGAGCTATTTGCTTTTCGTTTTCCTCAGGCATGATGGAGCACGTCGCATAAACCAAACGTCCGCCTGCGGCCAGGAGTGGCCACAAAGTTTGCAACAAATCCTGCTGTAACACACATATTTTGTGGATTTCCTCCGGTGTACGCAATAATTTAATGTCCGGATGCCGTCTGATGACGCCGGTTGCTGAGCACGGCGCATCTAACAAAATACGATCAAAAGATATATTATCCCACCAAGTTTCAGGTCTTAAACCATCACTTGCCAAGGTTATTGCATGAAGGTTGAGACGCTTTAGATTTTCATGAACACGCTCAAGTCTTGTCGCTTCAACATCTACTGCAACACAAGCCGCTAAATCTGGCTCGGTTTCCAAGATATGCATCGTTTTACCGCCAGGTGCGCAGCACATATCCAGTACGCGCAACCCTGGTTGTAAATCCAACAAAGACACGGCCAGTTGTGCAGCCAAATCTTGAACAGAAACCATTCCCAAAGAAAATCCAGGTAAATCATGAACTGAACAAGCTTTGGTTAAAACAATACCACTCGGCGCCACTGCGCTGGCGTTGCCGTCAATGCCATGCGCCTGTAATTGGCTTAAATAAGCATCCCTATCGATTCGTGATTGATTTACCCGCAAGCTCATCGGTGGATGTGCATCATTCGCTGATAAAATAGCTCGCCAATTGTCAGGCCAATGATGTTGGACTCGTTCAACAAACCAATCTGGATGATTATGTTGGTAATTACTGTCTTCTCGTAATTGAGCGTCCAGCGTGTCTTTTTCTCGACAATAGCGCCTTAAAATCGCATTGACCAATCCTTTCGCCCAAGTTTTTTTGAGCGATTCTAATAATGCGACCGTTTCTTTGACAACAGCATAATCCGGTATATTTAAAAAATGTAATTGATAAAGCCCCGTGAGTATGCAAAGCCATATTGACAAATCTTTGGGTTTTTTATGGACTAGCTTCGACGCGATCGCCTCAAGAGCCATGAAGTGTCTTGCCGTACCAAAACATATCTCTTTAGTTAGCGGTGATAAACTGGGTTTGGCCTGCAAAAGATGCGTGAGGGGTGTTCTTTGTTGCAACATATCAGTCAAAATCATTAAAGCATCTAAACGATCAGATTGCTTCATGCTAAAACCATATGCACGTGAATATGAAGGTGGCTTGCATTTAAATAATCTGCAACGCTGATAATTTTCCCGCCTGGGAATTGAATTTTTTTGATTAATATCGCATCTTGCCCTGTTTTCACTAACAAGCCTTGTTTATCAATGGATAAAATGGTACCTGGTGGACATATGGTCTGTTGCGCCAGAATGCTTGCCTCGTGCACACGCATCATGGCGTCATCAACTGTCGTATAAGCAACTGGCCACGGATTAAATGCGCGAATTTGCTGATCGATTAAAGTTGCTGGCTGATGCCAATTAATTTTACCATCTTCTTTTTTAATTTTAGGAGCATAAGTAACCAAGGTATGGTCTTGCTTTTCCGGTTGAGCTATGCCAAGCGCAAGCTCATCTAAACTTTGAAGTAACAATTTGGGCGCCAATTCGGCTAAACGATCGTGCAATGTGTTTGCCGTGTCTCCCTGTTGAATGTCACATGAAGCACGCTTCAATACATTTCCGGTATCCATTCCCTCATCCATTTGCATGATGCTAATCCCGGTGAACTGGTCGCCAGATAAAATTGCATGTTGAATGGGTGATGCGCCTCGCCATCGAGGAAGATAAGAGGCGTGTACATTGATACAACCTAAAGAAGGTATAGCCAATACCGAACGAGGCAAAATAAGCCCGTATGCAATCACGACCATCACATCTGGTTTTAAAGCCACCAATTCATCGATTGTTGATTGATCCTTGAAATGCGGCGGTTGATAGATGGGTGCTGCGTGGCTTTCGGCCCAAATTTTTATCGCAGATGCTTGTAATTTTCGCCCTCGACCAGCCGGGCGATCTGGTTGGGTGTAAATCGCTACAATTGTGTTTTTTGAATCATGGAGTGCTTGTAAACTGGGTAGACCAAACGCAGGCGTGCCAGCAAAGACGATACGAAGCGGCATCATGATTTCATGTTTTTTTCACGCAAGAATTTATCCTGCTTCTTTCTGGCGATGGCGCGTTTTAGCGGAGACAATAAATCGATGTACAGTTTTCCGTTTAGGTGGTCTATTTCATGCTGAAAACATTCACCTAAGAGTCCAGTAGCCGTTATTTCGTATGATTGACCAAAACGATCTAATGCGCGCATGGTTACTTTCTCTGCCCGAACAACCGTATCATGGGTACCGGGAACAGATAAACAGCCTTCCTGGTATTCTACTTCACCTTCAGACGCAATAATTTCTGGATTAATCAAGACCAACTGTTGTGTTTTATCACCAATAACATCAACAACCGATAGGCGAAGATTAATTCCAATCTGCGGCGCAGCCAGTCCAACACCCTTCGCGTGATACATGGTATCAAACATGTCATCGATCAATCGTTGCAACTGATCATCAATGACATCAATTTTCTTCGAAATTTTTCGAAGCCGTGGATCAGGTAAATAGATAATTTTACGAATAGTCATATCATCAGTTTGCAAAATAAAAATACGTGCTATTATCCACAATCGGTCGGAACTAAGCAAGTCTCGCAGATCGAACGACGGCAACTACCGCTCTATGCACAAATCCAGCCAGTGTGACTCAGGTGCAACTCTCGTATAGACGAATAAAGTTAAACATACGAAGATTTCGCCTAGGCCCAAGATGCGCAGGAAATTTGCCCATATGGGCGTTGGCCCCGATCAAACTCTCATAGAAAAAATGGATTGAATATGAAAGATAATCTCTACTACTTACTCGCACTGAATCGAATCGCTGGTATCGGTCCACGAACCGTCGCAAACTGCTTGCGCAAATGGCCTAACCTGGGCGATATGTTTCGACTCTCACCACAAGATTTGGTTGATGTTGGCTTTTCTGAACACAAGGCATCCTTGATAACTCGCTTTGATTTTCGAGAACTAGAGGCCGATCTGCAATGGCAAGAGGCAAGCAATCACAAGCTGTTATCTTGGCTAGATAAAGGCTACCCCCCCCTGCTAAAACAGATTGATGATCCACCCATTATTCTGTATGCACAAGGCGACTTATCCTGTTTAAATCAAGCCACCATTGCAATTGTAGGCACCCGCAAACCCTCCATAACTGGTCGTGAAAATGCCTGGCAATTTGGTTTTGACCTGGCCGATGCTGGCATGACTGTGGTCAGCGGCTTGGCATTGGGAGTCGATGCGCAAGCGCACTTGGGTGCGCTTGGGGCACACGGCAAAACCATTGCGGTCATGGGAACAGGTATTGATTCTATTTATCCGCGTAATCATGTGAATTTGGCCAAGAAAATAACTGAAAATGGTTTATTATTAACCGAATTTCCTCTGAAAAGTTTACCAATTGCTGGACATTTCCCCCGAAGAAATCGTATAATAAGCGGTTTATCATTAGCAACTTTAGTGATAGAAGCGGCGGTTCGCAGTGGCTCGCTGATCACAGCGCGACTTGCACTGGAGCAAAACCGTGATGTTTTAGCTATTCCAAGTTCGATTCACAATCCTCAAGCAAGAGGTTGCCATCAGTTATTGCAACAAGGAGCGAAACTCATAACATCTTGTCAGGATATATTAGACGAGATGAATTTAGATAATTATTATAGTAAAAAGGTACTGTTAAACAAAACAATTGCATGCGAAAATAACAACTTAATGGAGTACATTGGTTTTGAAGTAACCCATGTTGATCAAATCATTCAGCGAAGTGGTTTGAGTGTTCATGACGCCATCTGTGCCTTGGCAGAGTTGGAAATAAAGGGTATTGTGACTGCTGTTCCTGGCGGCTATATGAGGTGTTAATTATGAAAGATAGCTTGTTTGAGATTTTGTTAAGCTTGTTTGAAAAGACATTAATGCAGTTAAAAGAAAAGAGTCAATCATCGCCTGAGGCTGAAACAAAAATAACGGCGGCACCACTTGAAACAGATCGCAAAGTGAGCGTCGAAGTGCAAATTCTAAAGCAGCCGAGTTCCAATACAATGCGGGTATTCACGCAAGATGAGCAATTCAAGCTAACAAAAGCCAGCTATCAATTTTTAACCCGTGTCGCCTCGTTAGGCATCATCTCTCCACAAATTTTGGAGCTCGTTATCAATCGTTTATTCTTTTCAGACTCAAGATTTGTGTCATTGCAAGAAACAAAATGGACTATCCGTCATACACTGGCACAAAGTCTTGAACCTGAACAACTTGCCTTTCTGGAGCTGGTTCTTTATTTTAAAGAAGATGGACTGTCCCTACACTAGACCCAAAGGCTATATTCATGACTAAGTACCTGGTTATTGTCGAGTCACCAGCCAAGTGTAAGACTATTCAAAAATATCTTGGCGACGATTACCAAGTACTTGCCTCTTATGGGCATGTAAGGGATTTGCCAGCAAGAAAAGGCTCGGTCAATCCAGATCAACAATTTGCCATGACATATTCACCGATTGAACGGAATGCAAGGCACATAGAAACCATTGCAAAAGCCCTCAAACAAGCAGATACCTTATTGTTAGCAACGGATCCTGACCGCGAAGGCGAAGCCATTTCCTGGCATGTATTTGAATTGATGAATGACCGTAATTTATTAAAAAACAAACAAGTCCATCGTATTTTTTTCAATGAGATCACCAAGTCGGCAATCCGAGAGGCAATCAATCATCCTCGCAGTATTTCGATGGCCATGGTGAATGCACAACAAGCGCGTCGGGCGCTGGATTATTTAGTTGGATTTAACTTATCGCCCTTGCTGTGGAAAAAAATCAGGCGGGGTTTGTCTGCCGGTCGTGTTCAAAGTCCCGCTTTGCGACTCATTGTAGAGCGTGAAGATGAGATAGAGCGTTTTGTTGCTCAAGAATATTGGAATATTTTGGGACAATGCCAACATCAAGCCATCCCGTTTAAACCACGTTTAACCCACTACCAACATACAAAACTGCAACAATTTAGTATCACAAAAAATGAACAAGCACATACAATACGGGATGCCTTACTGGCTGAGGCCCGTGGTTCATTGATAGTCACTAAAATTGAAAAAAAACAACGACTACGCAAACCATCTGCACCATTTATCACCTCGACCTTGCAACAAGAAGCGGCGCGAAAACTAGGCTTTACTGCCCGAAAAACAATGATGGTTGCCCAACAATTATATGAGGGAATTGACATTGGGTCTGGGACCATGGGATTGATATCTTATATGCGAACAGATTCAGTGAATCTCTCATATGAAGCAGTTAATGAGATACGTGAATTTATAACCGAACGCTACGGTGCGAACCATTGCCCCAAAACACCACGTTTATTTAAATCCAAATCTAAAAATGCTCAAGAAGCGCACGAAGCCATCCGCCCCACTTCCATCCGTCGAACACCCGATATGGTCCATCCTGCCCTCACACCCGATCAATTCAAGTTGTATAGTTTAATTTGGAAACGAAGTCTCGCTTGTCAAATGGCGGACGCTATTTTAGACACCGTTGCCGTTGATATGAGTTGTGGTGAGGGTAATCTATTCCGAATCAATGGCTCAACCATCGTATTTCCTGGCTTTCTCACCATCTACGAAGAAGGTCAAGATGATTCGAAGGACGAACATGATGAAGCCAACTTGCCAGTATTTTCGGTGGGTGAGCAAGTTAATTTATTGGATATCGAAGCAAATCAACATTTTACTGAGCCACCACCCCGCTACTCAGAGGCCTCTTTAGTTAAAGCGTTAGAAGAATTTGATATTGGCAGACCTTCTACTTATGCATCTATTATTCATACATTACAACAACGAGAGTATGTAACGGTAGATAAGAAACGGTTTTTCCCAACCGATGTTGGCCGTATTGTCAGTCGATTTTTGACAGAATATTTTACTCGGTATGTGGACTATGAATTTACAGCGCAATTAGAAGATACGTTAGATTCGATTGCGCGCGGTGAAAAAGAATGGATTCCGGTTTTAGATGAATTCTGGCAACCATTTATTCAGCAGGTTCATGATATAGATGAGCAAGTTCAACGCAAAGATGTGACAACTGAGCAGCTTGACGAGGCTTGCCCTAAATGTGAAAAGCCGTTGGCTATCAGGTTGGGTAAACGAGGTCGTTTTATTGGTTGTACGGGGTTTCCAGAATGCGACTACACGCAAGATTTGGCCTCGCAATCGAACCCCAAAATAGAAACTGAAGTGGTTGAAGGACGTACATGCCCAAGTTGCTCTGGCGAGTTGCATATTAAAGTTGGCCGTTATGGGCGCTTTATAGGATGTAGCAGTTATCCGGAATGCAAATTCATAGAACCACTGCAAAAACCATCGGACACAAATATTGAATGCCCCAAATGTCATGCAGCGACTATTTTGCAACGAAAATCACGTAAAGGTAAAATATTTTATTCATGTGCCGCCTATCCTAAATGTGATTATGCATTGTGGAATGAACCAATTAACAAACAATGTCCACAATGCGCCTGGCCTATCATGTCCGTAAAAGAGACCAAACGAGCCGGCAGACAAGTTCTATGTCCACATGAAGGATGTGGCTATTCCGAAAAAGACTAGGGTCCGTTAACACTCAGATTTCGACTTCCCGCGACTTATCAACAGACTCTAGTACAACATCCCTAAAGTGATTACTTATTCCTGCCCAGGATTTGTGACATCAACTAACCCACATTGTTCCCACGGAGCAAACTGATAAACATGTGGAGACACCGTCACATCCTCAGGCTCGATAATCGGGGTACCCTCGGTATAAATGCAAGATGCAAGTAAGAAACACGATATCACTGCAAACCACTTCATGATTGACCCCATTAGATGTAACATTATTCATAACTCCTGGCGCAACGTCATTCTGAACACGCTCGCCCCTTTAAGGCAGACATCAGGTTAGACAAACGTGAGCCCAAACACAGTGAAGAATCTCCAGAAACTCAGGAGATGTGTCGCTTAACTCAGCACGACGTTTGTCTTTGGGAGCGAATAAAGACGCTCTCGTGACCTTAGTTCATTGTCGGTAAAGCAAGCACATCCTTATCGACAATTTGGGGCTTTACCATGATTCAAAAAAACCTGAAATCTCACCACACTCGGCCTTATCGCTCTGGTTCTAACTGCGTTTTTTAGGATTATTGTTTTGACAATAATTGATGTAATCATAAATCAATAGAAACTGCAATGATAGTGCTTGGAAAGTAGGAATTCCCGCCCAAAAAATCAATGTAAGCCAGCTCTTTGACTTGTTATTTCTGAAAAGAAGCGCTATCATGGCCGACAATCGGGGCGTAGCGCAGCCTGGTAGCGTACTAGCATGGGGTGCTAGTGGTCGAAGGTTCAAATCCTTCCGTCCCGACCAGTTCAAAACCATACACAGAGCCGCGCGCGTCAGCAAGCGGAACATTCCAAATTTCCAGATTATTTTCTTGGCTACATATCTGGCTACACTTTTCAATATTCATGTGATAAACACATCGGCCGAATTCAGTTTTAATCTATCCTAGAAACAACTCAAAAATGCCACCAAAATCTATTGACCGTACTTATTTTATTCGGCATGATAACCACTAAGGTTATGTAAAAAACTGAACGACGGAGCGGTCAGAATAACCTTATTCAACTTCAAATAAGGAAATGATCATGAACAATCATCAAGCTAATACTACGCTCCTCACAAAGAAATTCTATTTTATCAAAGATCTAGAAATACTACTTGGACGAAGTCGCTCAACACTTCGTCGTTGGTGGATGGCCGGAATGTTTCCTAAACCATTCAAACTCAATGGCATCACTTTAGCGTGGGATGTGACAAACATTCATTCCTGGTGTGCGCAACAAAGTCAAATTTTCAATATCTTTTAATTTCCGCCACAGACTATAAAATGAACTTTCTATTTGTAAACACTTATGAATTAAGCGCGCTGATGGAGTTACCCTGGATTCAGCGCATTACTTACCTAATGGGGATTCGTCCATACATGGACAGAAAAACCTGTATTGTGGGCATTAAGCGAAGAATCAGTTATCAATCTTTACGTGAAATACTGTATGTCGCACCCATAGCCGGTGTTAAAACAGGTGCTCCTAGTCAACAACAAGTACGTCGTGCTGTAAAAGCGCTAGAAAGAGCGGGCCTCGTAGCTATTCAATCTACCGAGAAACATTTAATTTTAAAATGTCTTTTAGCTGAAACGTATGATTCTGCCCAAAACAAGGCCGACATGAAGGCGATACCTGAAGACGAACGGAATCGCACATACTTAAACTCACTAGTATCGTATCATGCAGAACATACGCCACCAAAGGAAGACACGATAAAAAACCATCAGGCCGACACACCTCATAACTCAGTAATTAATAATGTTTGTTTAGTTATGTTATCGCAAAAATTTGAACAGTTTTGGTCAATTTATCCTAAACCCTATAACAAAACTAAAACTTGGGATGTATTTAAACGCTTAAATCCCAATGATGAATTATTTGATGATATGATGAGGGCTCTTCATGAGCAGATTTATTGCTATCGAGAGCATCAACAATTAGGATTTTGGGTCCCACATTGGAGATATCCGGCCAATTGGCTGATTCAGCAAGGTTGGAAAGATGAGCTGATTAACTATTTAAAAACAAACATTGATAACAAGGAACAAATTGAAAATTATAACTATGCTGAATGAGGTTACAATTAATTTTAAAAAAACGAATAAAACATTAACTCATTAAGGATATAAAACATCGATGCTTATTATATTCGGAGGCTTACCAGGCGTAGGCAAAACAACCATTGCAAAAGCGTTGGCAAAGCAATTGAAGGCAGTTTATTTGCGTGTTGACACGGTTGAGCAAGTCTTAAAAAGAGAAGCAAAATTAGAGGGGCCTGAAGGGTACATGGTTTGTTGGGCACAGGCCTTAGAGAATTTAAAATTGGGTATTAGCGTTGTTGCTGATTCTGTGAACGCGATACAAGTGACAAGAGAAGCATGGCAAAAGGTAGCCAAAGATGCTTCCGTGACATTTCTTGAGGTTGAGTTGCAATGTTCAGACGCTAGAGAACACCAGCGAAGAATAGAAACACGGGATGCTGATATTGTTGGGCATCAGTTGCCAACGTGGGATAATGTTCAGCAGCGACAATATGAGTCTTGGCGCCCGCATTTAGTGTTTGATACAGCCAAACAAACGGTTAATGAAATTGTCGAAGAAATACTTGTGCGCAGTAGGGCCGATACATTATCAAAAGACATCATTGAGCATATTATTACCCAAGAAAAGCGCTTGCTTGATCGTCAAGAATCTCCAGAAAACTTAAGCACGCTGATTGATGATGAATTTATTGAAATTGGTAGTAGTGGTGTTCATGTCAACAAAAAGGATGTTATTCAATGGCTGTCAATTGAAGATCAATCTATACGTTCTGGCACTGATTTTTTAGCAAGATCTCTTGCAAATAATTTAGTTCTTCTAACATACACAAGTGACATACAGGACACTCCTGGTGCCCCTATCAAAAAAGCATTACGCAGCTCCATTTGGCGCAAGCAAAACGATATTTGGCAGATGGTTTTTCATCAAGGCACACCAATGAGTGATAAATCGAGCGAGGATTAACATGCTACCCAAAAGCGCCTCTTTACGTCATGTAGCACTGGCTGTTAACAAGCTTGATGAATGCGAAGAATTTTATAACATGCTGGGTATGAAAACCGAGCTTAAAACAGGAGATTACGTTTATTTATCGGGCCAGGGGGCCTGTCATTTTAAGTGTGTAAATAGCCATAATCAGGTATTCTGATGCACAAGCTAAGGAGTACCGTTTTTGAACAAGGATTTATGGTTATGAACATCAGTGATGAAATGTTAGATGATTTAATCGGCAATGCCAAGA
>DAIDKT010000013.1 GCA_027449905.1 Legionellales bacterium | reverse complement strand
TCTTGGCATTGCCGATTAAATCATCTAACATTTCATCACTGATGTTCATAACCATAAATCCTTGTTCAAAAACGGTACTCCTTAGCTTGTGCATCAGAATACCTGATTATGGCTATTTACACACTTAAAATGACAGGCCCCGAAAACAGGCCTGATTTAATGGCTGCTGAGGTTCGATTACGTTCATCCAATCTGGGTATACGTGTTGCAGCCACCTCTTTACTGCCATCCGCGCGGTTGGATTTGTATGCGGGATTAATGGCTGGCAATGGCCTGTATACAAATCCCAAAATACCTGTTTATCTCAACGATCAGCTATTATCAATACCGGTTTTTCGATTCAGTGTGTTAGGTGATATCGCACGAGCAAAGGGTATAAATAAAGAATCTTATTATCATTATGTTGACACCTTGTTGGGTGCATTGAAAGATACAACCAACGCCCTGTCTACTTATGATCATTTGAGTAAAAAATTAAAAAATATTGATGCAGCCCAAAAACATTTGGCGAGATCTTATGGGCTTAATCGTCGTTTATATAAAAGTGGTATTCAAAGTTACGCCATGATGTTAAAAAGCAAAATAGATTTAGACGAGATCAATATCAAACTAAATCAAGCCAAATTAGAGCAATTGCTCAGTATTGTCCGTTTGTATGAGCAGTTAGCGGGTGGATATCGTCTGGATGTAAGTCTTCGGAATAAATCCTGAGAAGACTTGTTCATTTGGTTTTTCTGATGAGAAAAACCGGGCATATCCACTGACAGCACCTTGTTTAACGGTGCGGGTGACCAGCGCAGTTGCTTCAACAGCTAGATCAACCGGTATAGAAAACAGGGCATGCCCCATCGCTAAAAAATGGTAACAAAATAAACCGATGTTGCCTTTCACCATGGCCTGCCTCATAGCACAGGGGTTGATGATAAAAAGCTGATGCAGGTTGTCTTTCATTTTTTCGATTAAGGAACTCAACAATTGGTTGTAGGTTGCCGCAATGGTTGTTTCATTAAAAACCTGGTTAATTTGGGAGATATCAAAAAAATTGGAGTATGAACTGCCGATTTTTTTTCGGCTATTTGCTATATTCTGTTTGACATCATCGTGCTTTTTGCTCGTTTTTTCTAATGAATCGATGCTATCAAAGCTAGATCTGAGCGTTTCTCTATATTTATTAATATCACGAAACAATAATGGGTCAGGGTGGTCAGGAGAAATTTTTAAAATAAGTTTAGTTAAAAATTTATAGGGGGCATAATTTGGGTCAAGCTTGACCGATAAATATTTTTTTTCTATCAGCGCCTCACTTTGGGTATTTTCTAACTGGCAATATAAAAATACGGGATCATTATCACGCATGAAGGATCTGTCATGCGAGGAACATTGAAGTTCACAATATGACAGCGAGAGCTCTTTATCAAGATAAAAATAAGCGTTATCAAGAAAAAAGCAATTTTGTTTCCCGTCATCCTTAGGAATAAACACGGATAGCTTCTCTGACAGTTCTGGTGACGCTTTACTAAGATTTCTGATATCTGATTTAAATCGCTTATCCAGCGTAACCCACTCCCAGATTCTATCAGGTTGTAAACCTTGGCAACGATAGATGCTAAACTCCTCACCAATAGCCGTCAATAAATGAGGAAAGCTTGCGGTTGATTTTTTAATATCATGATCAAAATATGGATGACCAGTTATGGTGGTTGGCAAAATCCCTTTTCCTAATAAGCGCGCACGCTTATTGTGGTTGAGCTCAAGTAATGTATGCATTTTTTATTGTTGTTTTTATAAAATTAAAACGAATTCTATCGGATAACCATATGATTGTAAAAAAAATTTATGCTAGGATTGGCGATGCAAGAGATTAGGAAGGGTGGTTCTGTGATTGATGTTCAGATACAAGCAGGTTTTGAGTCAGGCAGTGGTTTTCGAGATGCATTTTCAAAGATTTTAGGTGATTTGCCTGCTAGTATTCATCATCAAACAACCATCTTAAAGGCTAAGTGGATTGATACTGTGTTAGGTCCTATGCTGGCCATGGGCAATGATGAAGCGCTTTACTTACTAGAATTTGTGACGAGAAGAGGGCTAGAGCGCGATGTTGAGCGTTTACGAAAACGTGGATTTGCGATTATTCCCGGAGAGTCGTGGCCACTGCAATCGATTGAATCTGAATTGACGGCGTATTTTGATGGTAAACTAACGCAGTTTAAAACACCCTATCGTGTATTTGGCAGTGAATTTCAACAACAGGTCTGGCATGCGTTATGCCAAATTCCTTACGGTGAAACACGAAGTTATCGAGAGCAGGCGCTGTCTTTAAATAAACCTACCGCTTATCGCGCGGTTGCCAATGCCAATGGTGCTAATCAATTGGCCATTATTATTCCATGCCATCGAATTATTAGTAGCGATGGATCATTAGGTGGTTATGGTGGAGGAATTGCTGTTAAACAATGGCTGTTTGAACATGAGCAGCACAACAAATGTTAGGGGCTGTTGACAATTCATTTTCTGATGCCCTAAGTTTTCAAGGATAAAAGCATTATGGTAACTCCCCACGTCATGTATGGACCCCGTCCTGGTTGTCAAGGATTGTATTAACTGTAGTGGCTCAAACTTGACCTGACAGACACTTCTGAAAAACCGAACACTGTCAGATCAAGTTTGAGCCACTACACTTTAGCTAATAAAAATGCCAGGATTGTTTGGGCAATGATGGCAACGGGTGAATGTTATCGGCAGAATGAAGCTCATGCTGCTTAGGGCGTGTCCTCAATTTAAAGCCATTAATTGAGCAGATTTGTCGATTTGTAAATTATTTTTGTTCATCATTACACCAATCTCTCATTTTAATTTAAGCCAGATTACCGAACATGCTAAAAAAAGCATCGATTTGAAGT
>DAIDKT010000012.1 GCA_027449905.1 Legionellales bacterium | reverse complement strand
AGGAAAACCCTTTGTCAGACTGATTTGTAGGTAAGTGGAGCTTTAGATGTGAGGTGATTTTAGGTGGATTGTAATGTGTAATTATTGATTAGATTGGTGTTAAATTATATTTAATCGTTATGTGTTTCGGGAATGCAGGTTGTCAGGGTACAGACCACAGTAAGTGATGATATATGCGCTAACTTTGAAACTGAATACAGTCATAAGTCTGAATTTCCAGATTACAAGGAGCCAACCGCTAACTCAGATGGTTCTACGACCTTAACTTTTCCTAAAAAAGCTGATAAGCAAGCTTTTTTTTTGAAACAGGCTCAAGAGCATCTTCCGTTTGTGGTGGTTGATGACAGAACCAAATCAGTTATGGCCATTTCGAATGGAGATGGGAAGCTTTACAAACCTGATGGTTTAGAGTTTGCTCAAGGTGAAAAGATGAAGAAAGATCCCAAGTACCCCCATGATAATTTCCAAATGCCTCCCATTTTGGGCGGATCTAATCCGTCTTCTGGAATGGGTAGCCCTCATTGAGCGGTTACAAACCACCGACTTCCGAATTTCTGCGCATGCAAAGTCGGTGGCTTTAGATCAATTGACAACACCCCCTTATTCGAGCACAAATACTGCTTGTAACTCAGGCAAATGGTGGTTAACAAAAGACGGTCCAAGACCCTGGACCCCTGCTAAGTCTGCTATGGATTTAAAATTTCCATGTTTTTGTCGATAGGCAACAATTGCCCCCGCACGTTTTTTTCCTATCCCTTTAAAAGAGCCGATTAACAAGTCGGCACTTGCTGTATTCAAATTAATTTTTTTCATGATCTGTTTTGTTTCTAATGACGGGGATGGGTTTGCAAAAGAGGGGAGTGTTAGAATGGAAAAAGACAGTGCTGCAGCGAAAAACTTTGCTTTCATGGTAATGCTCCTTGATTGATTGGACGATAACGACCTGATCAAACAACATCTGTTGCTTGACCCAAGCGCCGCTAAGTATCGCAAGAATTTGCCATGTTGTCGATAGAATTCTTACCTAAAATAGCTGTCGTTTTTTATCCAAATATCAGTTAAAATGCTTTGCAAAAAAGAACCGAAATAGGGCGCTTATGTTCAGAAAGTTAAGAGGCATGTTTTCCAATGATCTGTCAATCGATTTAGGTACGGCAAATACCCTGATTTATGTTAGAGATAGAGGCATTGTGTTGAATGAACCATCCGTGGTCGCCCAGCGTATGGAGGCTGGTCAGAAACGTGTGGTGGCTGTTGGGATTGAAGCAAAACGCATGCTTGGGCGTACGCCAGGTAATATCAGCGCTATTCGCCCAATGAAAGATGGGGTCATCGCTGATTTTTTTGTAACTGAGAAAATGTTACAACATTTCATTCACAAAGTGCATGAAAATCGATTTTTGCGACCCAGTCCCCGCGTCTTGGTGTGCGTACCTTGCGGGTCTACCCAAGTGGAGCGGCGGGCGATTCGTGAGTCAGCGATGGGCGCTGGTGCGCGGGAAGTGTTTTTAATTGAAGAGCCGATGGCTGCGGCATTGGGTTCAGGCATGCCAGTTGAAGAAGCCAGTGGATCGATGGTGGTTGATATTGGTGGTGGTACGACAGAAGTGGCCATTATTTCTTTAAGTGGGATTGTCTATCATCAATCCGTGCGTATTGGAGGAGATAAGTTTGACGATGCGATTGTCTCTTATGTTCGGCGTAATTATGGCACGTTGATTGGTGAAACGACGGCTGAGCGGATCAAACATGAAATTGGTTTCGCTTACCCCAGTCGTGATTTATTTGAAATTGAAGTCCGTGGACGTAATTTGGCCGAGGGTGTGCCTCGCAGTTTTAAACTAACCAGTGCTGAAATTTTAGAAGCCTTGCAAGAACCCTTGTCGGGGATTGTCGGTGCGGTTCGTGCAGCGTTAGAATTGGCTCCGCCCGAATTAGCGGCTGATATTGCTGAGCGGGGTATGGTACTAACGGGTGGCGGCGCGTTATTGAAGAATATGGACACGTTGTTGATGGAAGAAACGGGGCTGCCTGTGTTGGTCGCTGAAGATCCCTTAACCTGTGTTGCGCGTGGGGGCGGGAAGGCATTAGAAACCATGGATTTGCGTGGCGGTGATTTTCTCTCAACTGAATAAAAATCAAAATAGGCTTTTTGCTAAGCGTCAGCATGGCTTTTTAAAGTTCGTGCTTGCTTTGCTGTTGTCTATTTGTTTGATGTTAACCGATCACCACAGTCGATCGCTCGCTTTTTTACGCAGTGGCTTTTCACTGATTGTGTCGCCTTTACAATTTGCCATCGATTATCCTGTGCGTGTAATCGGTTGGGCACATTCTTTATTGGGTAGTAAAAAAACCCTGATTTCTGAAAACATGAAATTGCGCTATCAGCAAACCATGCTTGAGGCCAAATTACAGAAATTTTTGTCGATTCAGACTGAAAACTCTGAGTTGAAAAGTCTATTGGCAACTCCGGCTGCCGATCACACCCGCACAATGGCTGCGCAAATATTGGCGGTTGAGACGACTACTTCGCGGCAATTATTGGTCATTGACAAAGGATCGCGCGATGGTGTTCTGCTCGGTCAGGCTGTGTTAGATGCCAAAGGTGTGATGGGGCAAATCATGGATGTTGGATTGATGACCAGCACCGTTCTGTTAATTTCAGACGCAAAGTGCGCGGTTCCTGTTACCGACGATCGCACTGGAGAGCGCGCTATTCTGGTTGGAACCAACAACATGTCACACTTGGCGCTGATGAATTTACCCAAAACATCCTCTATTGCGAAGGGTGATTTACTCGTCACCTCCGGACTAGGTCGGCGTTATCCGGAGGGCTATCCGGTGGGGCGGGTTGAAGAAGTGATGAATGCGTCTGGGGATGATTTTATGAAAGTAAACGTTAGCCCTGTTGCTTTATTGAATCGCAGCCGTTTGGTTTTATTAATATGGCCGGAAAACGAGCACAATGAATTGACTGCCCAGATCAATGAGCGTTTGAAAGCATTAGAGGGCCTGTCATGATGTCGATGAAGGCCCGTTTGGTTATGATGTTGCTGGCTACTTTGGTTTTAACCACATTACCTTTGCCTACTTTTTTATCAGTGATCCGTCCTGCTTGGGTTTTGTTGTTTGTTTTATATGTTCAATGCTATTTACCGATCTATTTTCGTGTCACCAGTATCTTCATATTAGGGTTATGTTTAGATGTCATGTGTTCGACCGTGATGGGTGAACATGCATTTGCTTTAGTTTTAACCGTTTGGTTGGCAAGTAGTAAAGTTCGGCGATTTGGTTTTTTTTCTACGATTCAGCAAATGAGTGTGATAGTCTTGTATGGTCTTTTTTATCAAGGAATTATTTTCCTTCTCGATTCATTTCAAGGAAACATCAGCAGTCTATTGCAAGTGATGGGCGTCGCCTTGACAAGCATGCTATGCTGGCCATGGCTTGGTATGTTAACAAACGGTATAACACGGAGTCATTATGACAGATACTCACATTAAAGTCCCCCAAGAAGGTCAAGCAATTACGGTTAAACCAGATTTTAAATTGAATGTGCCAGATCACCCCATTATTCCTTTTATTGAGGGCGATGGCATTGGTGTTGATGTGACCCCTGCCATGATTCAGGTGGTCGAGGCGGCAGTCAAAAAAGCTTATGGTTCTGCAAAAAAAATAGTGTGGATGGAAATTTATGCAGGTGAAAAAGCTGCTAAATTGTACCAAAATGAATGGTTACCTGCAGAAACATTGGCCGCAATGAAGCAATATGTTGTTTCAATCAAGGGACCGTTAACCACGCCGGTTGGGGGTGGCATGCGTTCGCTCAATGTATCCATTCGCCAAGCCCTCGATTTGTTTATTTGTTTGCGACCTGTTCGATATTTCACGGGTGTTCCCAGCCCTTTGAAAGAGCCATGGAAAACAGACATGGTTATTTTTCGTGAAAATTCAGAAGATATCTACGCAGGTATTGAATGGGCTGCTGACAGCCCAGAGGCAAAAAAAGTCATTCATTTTTTACAAGACGAGATGAATGTGAAGAAGATTCGCTTCCCTGATCATTGTGGCATTGGTATCAAACCAGTGTCTCAGCAGGGAACCGGGCGTTTAGTCAGGGCTGCAATTCAATATGCCATCGATAATCATCGAAGTTCAGTCACCTTGGTTCATAAAGGTAATATTATGAAGTTCACTGAGGGTGCTTTTAAAGACTGGGGATATGCGATTGCGCGCGATGAGTTTGGTGCTGTACCATATCAAGGTGGGCCGTGGATGGAAATGACTCACCCGGTTACCAAAAAGTCGATTATCATTAAAGATGTGATCGCCGACGCTTTTTTACAACAAATTTTGTTGCGCCCAGAAGATTACAGTGTGATCGCGACCTTGAATTTGAATGGTGATTATATTTCTGATGCCTTGGCTGCGCAAGTGGGCGGCATTGGCATTGCACCAGGTGCTAATTTGAGTAATGAAACGGCGGTTTTTGAGGCGACACATGGGACTGCACCAAAATATGCTGGCCAAGATAAAGTGAACCCGGGTTCGCTGATTTTGTCTGCAGAAATGATGTTGCGACATCTAGGCTGGGTTGAAGCAGCTGATCTCGTCATTCAAGGTATTGAAGCTGCCATTAAGGCGAAAACAGTAACCTATGATTTTGAACGGCAAATGGATGGTGCCACTTGTGTGAGCTGCTCTGGTTTTGCGACAGAAATTATTCGACATATTGACTAAATATTTTTTAATCCCCCAGGCGGTGGATAATTTTTATTTTAATTAAATTAAACTGATTTCACGTGATCCTAAACGCAGTGAAGGATCTCCCGAATTTGGCTAAAACCAAGTCAATTGGAGCTCCTTCACTGCGTTCAGGATGACGTACGTCTGGGCAGTTACCGAAAAAGATGGTGAGTGATGTGTATATACCGATGGATGTTGTGTTTTTTCACCATGTTTTTCGCGCGTTCACCCTGTGCTTAAATATGATCTTTCTCTGTGGGTCAGTACCCCCTTCCGAGTAGTTACAAACAAACCCATCTACAACCTGATAACATTCAAGTGGTTTACTGATTACTCAAGTTGGCAAAAAATGCTGGTTGGACTGTGGAACTCATTTTTATTTCCATTTTCAAATTTTCATCGTTGCTGGTAGATAAATCTAGACCAAAAAAACTGTGTAACTTGTTTTTTGAAAAACTAAATTTATTGTTATCATTACCGTCCCCCCTCTGACTTGAAACATGGTTTATTCCAAGCGATAAAATTTCATTTTTTAAACTAGCCGACAGCATAAAACTAGTATTTTCATTAGGGCGTGTCCTCAATTTAAAGCCATTAATTGAGCAGATTTGTCGATTTGTAAATTCTTTTTGTTCATCATTACACCAACCATCCATTTTGATTTAATTTAAATCAAAAGTAACAATTAAAATCCTGTAGACTTTTAT
>DAIDKT010000011.1 GCA_027449905.1 Legionellales bacterium | reverse complement strand
TCTTGGCATTGCCGATTAAATCATCTAACATTTCATCACTGATGTTCATAACCATAAATCCTTGTTCAAAAACGGTACTCCTTAGCTTGTGCATCAGAATACCTGATTATGGCTATTTACACACTTAAAATGACAGGCCCGTCTTTCCCGCGAAGGCGGGAATCTATTTTTTGTGTGGCATAATGCAGCTACCAGCATAGATCCCCGCCTGCGCGGGGACGACAAATTTCTAGCCTTTTATTTTTTGTCGTGTACAAAGAAAATAATTAACAATTTATTGTATGGTAGGAATTAAAAAGGAACATCATCATCTAGTTCTGCAAAGATGTCGTGTTCTGCCGCTTGAGTCGCTTGCGGTTTATTAGCGGACGATTGCGTCTGTTGCTGAGGTGCCGACTGCATATCCATGGGACCAGGACCACCGCCTTTCCCATCTAGCATTTGAATATCAGCTGCAACTATTTCAGTTGTATAGCGATCTTTACCCTCTTGATCTTGCCATTTACGAGTGCGTAAACTCCCTTCTAGGTATAACTTAGCGCCTTTGCGCACGTACTCGCCGACGATTTCGCCTAAACGGTTAAAGCATACGACACGATGCCATTCGGTACGCTCTTGTTTCTCACCTGATTGTTTATCTTTCCATGATTCTGTCGTCGCCAATGAAATGGTTGCGACTGCATTGCCATTTGGCATATATCTGACTTCTGGGTCACCACCGACATGACCAATTAATATGACCTTATTTATTCCTCTTGCCATTTTTTTCTCCGTTATGCGATAGGTTAGGTATCAAAATTATACCTAATTTGTGGTCCATGTTAAATAAGCAAATCATTCAAAATAAAATCGCAAATCATTTACCATCAGTTGAATAAAAATCAAAGTAAAAGCAATGGATAATAATCGATAGATTAAAATGTCTGCGGCAATGGATATTGGTTTACCGCGAATTTTTTCTATTAAGCCATACAAGATTGAGCCACCGTCCAAACCTGGTATGGGCAACAGGTTGGCAAGCCCCATCGCGATACTAAAATTAGCGATAAAATACAAAAAAATGGTCAGCCCTTCAGAAAACGAGTCAATGATGGTTTGAAATAATTTGAAGGGCCCCACCAAAGAGGCGAAGGGGAGATGACTGGTTATAATTTGCTTAAGCATGATAATTGAAAAAATAATCAGCCCGATTAGTTGTGACCATGCACTGATGCAAGCTTGCCAGAATGATAGACCTTTGACATTTACAATATTGCCTGGCTCTAGATCCGGTTCGATTCCAATCGCTTTGTAAATAGAGTAATGCGATTGTGTGCTGGGTTTTAATGACTTTTCTTGCCAAATGCGTAAATCTAGGTCGCTATTTTTACAAATACCAGACCGTCTACAGAAGGTAATAGGGACTTTTTCTTCGCCAACATGCATGATCAATTGCATGCTAACATCACGCCAAAAATAGGTAGGGTGGCCCGCAACTTGGGTGATACGATCGAATGGTTGAATACCAGCCGTGGCTGCTAGGCTGGGCACTGCCACTGCGTTCACGATCGATGGGATTTGTTTAAATCCTAACATCATCATGAGGGTTAGGGCGACTATTGCGACCAGTATATTAGCAAAGCTACCGGCGAGTAAAATGATGATGCGCATCCAAATAGGTTTTTTATTAAAGCAAAATGGATGATCTTGAATGGCAACGGGTTCAATTTGAGTGTTTAATAGATGAACACGGCCGCCGAGAGGCCATAGACATAAATCCAACGAAACAGTTTTGTTCACCGAATACCGGATAAGAGGTCTACCTAATCCCAGGGTAATTCTTCTGATTTTCACGCCACATAATTTGGCTGCAACTGCGTGACCGAGTTCGTGAATACCAACCACACAAAGTAAACAGGTCATGATGGCGACTAACGATGAAAGTATGTGCATGAGGTTATCATCCTAAATTGGGCGCTAGTGCCTTGATGTTCCTAAATAGCAAAGAGGAATTTTTGTAACACCCCAGGTACGTCATCCTTCACTGCGTTCAGGATGACGTGGAATCAATTTGATTTAATTAAAAGCAAAATTATCCTCAACCTGGGGAGTTGCGAATTTTTTTAACTGTTCAATTTAGGGTAATAGATCCTGAATAAAATATCGATGAAAATCTCGCGTTTTGCCTGCTTCAATTAGGACATCATAATATTTTATGTTACCTATGCCATTAAATGATTCAATTAATGGGTATACTTGTTCATCATCAAGTGGATATTTTTCCAAAAATGGGTTGATATTGTCTGTATGTAAAAGCACTTTTAAATCACACCTTTTCAAAATATCGCGTCCTATTTTTGTTATCATAAAATCTGATAAAAAATTCGTGATAAAGCCAACACCAACTTTTAATTGTGTGGCTGTGTCAATTATTTGGTGGATAAAAGCCTCGAAAGCGGGATCATGTCTAAGCAATACTGGGGATGGAATTTGATCAATCAGACAACGCATTTTCATTCTGCAACCATCCTTCTTAACTTGTTCAAATAGATTAAAAATCAATTGGCTGAGCACAGATGATAACACAGTGGGTCGATCTGCAAACGGGTGTAAATTAAAAACAGTGAAGGGCGATGAAGCGGGAGCTTGGCTCAGTAAACGCTTGATTGCAACACATATGTGCCCGGGATGTTGAGCGAGATCCTGTCCCTTTAATTGTTCGCTCAGAAAAGTTGAGAGATTGATGTAGTGACCATCGAGCTTGTCGCATAGTTTTTTATAAGCATGGTTTACATCAATAACGAAGATCTTTTCACCCAACGCCAACCCGTTCATGATCATGGCAGATAAAAAGTCAAAATCATTTTTTTCGGGATGCGTAGCTATTAGATAATTAAAATTGTTCAAGGGATAGTTTTGACAATCAAATGTATTTAAAAAAGTCAGTTGTTTGCTGCGCGTCGGGAGAAAGAGTCCTTGACGCGAGCCTTTTCTGGTGGCAACGATTGGGAGTAAATGATGCAGATCACGAGTCGATATGTTTTTCAGCATCCCCATTATTTGCAACTGATTTTCAGGTCTTTCTGTAATAAAAAATGGCATGCTGGCTAAAAACCTCAACCATTGTGTTGGTGATGGTTGAATTTTGATTCCGAAGGTATGAAATCGTTTCATGACTTCATGCACATGCTTCTGTGCCTTAGTATTGGTTGTATAGATCAGTAGATTATAAAATACGGAGCGAGCAGCGGTTGTGTTGCCACCACGAAGTGTCAGACTCATTAAAAAATTACAAGGTAAGTCTAATTCTGGTTTCAGTCGGTTGTTACATGGTAACTTATTTTTTTTTGAATCTTTTCGGTTGAGCCATGAATCAAGTTGAAAACTTATGAGGCGAGCTTGTCCTGTTTTAGGTTGAGATTGGTTGCCTACATCTAGATGGGCTTCCTCCAGAAAAAAGGTCGCTTGAGGAGGTGCAATCAGCTGATTGAAGGGTTTACCTAGCATATCCAATACAGCGGGCCATTCGATGTGATGGTTCTCGGGTGTGACCAATGCACGCATTAAGACTAAAAAGTCAACCTCATTGACGCGTGCGTGTGGTAGCTTTAGCTTGAGAAAAAGTGACTCAAGTTGCGCTCGATGATCTATTAGCTTGGTGGTAGCGGTTGGATGACGAGGTGTTGATAAAAACAGATAGCAGCAGTAATCGTGTACTTGTGCTATGTCGTTGTTGAGGATCTGTTTTTCAATAGCGCCATGTTTGTTTAGAATGGTTTCAGCAACTGTTGCATAATGCCCACCTTTGCGCATCATGGGCTGGAGCCCTTGTTTTAATTGAGTGTTAATATAGGGATGCTTGTGCAGAAGGATGGTGCAATCGATGTGATCAGGAAGTTGCTTGTGAATCAATTGACAAATTGTCTGCATGAATTGTTCGTCATGCTTCCAGATGGGCACAAGATGTAATCCAAATCCAATTGATTGATGATTCATAAAGATTAAATCTGTGCCAATTGAGCGATAGGGTAAAAGCGCGTTAAATGAATGATGATTAATCAGCAGTGGTGGTTCTGGGAGATCTGTTTCATCGGGAGACCGGGGGTCTAGGGTGTTGTTTAACTGGGGTAGTAAAAATACCTGCGTCATAATGCACTTCCATGTTAGAACGACAAAAACTCCGGGTTTTTGTAAGTTCTGTTTTTAACTTGCTACATTAATCTGGTTGCGTTTATAATTTTTGTTCTTGGAAAAGCATCTCAACGATTTACCGTGTCTGGGTAGTAAAATGTTTGGATTATTTTCAAGACAGTCTAATTATAAGCAGATCCACACTATTCCATGATTTGAATTATTATATACTGCTCTAAAAAATGCAAGATTACTTTGAAAGGAAATAACCATGCCATCGTTTGATATCGTTTCTGAAATAAATGAAGTCGAATTGCACCATGCGGTCGAAAATGCCAAACGTGAATTAGGAACACGTTTTGATTTTCGCGGAGTGGATGCCAGTATTGATTTAAAAGACCAGGTAGTTACCCTCAAAGCGGAATCTGATTTTCAGGTTAGGCAGTTAGAGGAGTTGTTTCGAAATCACTGTGCCAAACGAGGGGTTCATGCCGCAGGGGTTGAAATGGAAGATGAGCCAGTACATAGTGGCAAAACTTTTTCATTAACCATGACTTTTATCCAAGGCATTGATCAACCCGCCGCCAAGCTGATTATCAAAGAATTAAAAGATAGCAAGTTGAAAGTTCAAGCATCGATTCAAGGAGACAAAGTCCGAGTAACTGGAAAAAACCGCGATGATCTCCAGGCGAGTATTGCTTTTCTTAAAAAAGCTGATATGAAACTACCATTGCAGTTTAACAATTTTCGCGACTAACATTGGTGTTTGATGTGAAGGATTTTATCTGATGATCTGCCCTAAATAGATCCCAGGGCCAGACTCAGTTTTTCAAAAATATTTTGTTTGCCTAGCAAATCTAGGATTCCGGCCTTTTCCAATTTTTCTTCAATGTTTGGTTTTGCTCCGCACAAAATGACACGTACACCGCGAGCCTGTAAACTGGTAATGGCTTCCTCTAATGCTTGTAAGCCTGTGAAGTCAACCAAAGGAACCCACCGCAAGCGAATAACTAAAATGCGCGGGTCGTGGGTAGTATTGGCTAGCGCCTGTAGAAGGTTTTTAATGGCTCCAAAGAAAACGGGGCCTTCAATGGAATAAACCATGACATCATGTGGCAGCGATTCAAGCTGATTTTCGGACGCCTCGTGTTGCATATCTTGATTAGTTTGCTTCTGGCACTCTACGCTGGCAGACATCTGAATCAAAAAATTACCGATCGCTAAAATAACACCCATGTTTACCGCAGTGATTAAATCGACAAATATCGTCATCAAAAAGGTAACAGCCAGAATAACGATGTCAAATCGGGGTGCTCGTTTGATTAGATGAATTGCGTGTTTGACCTCACTCATATTCCAGGCAACGACGAATAAGATTGCCGCCAAGGCAGTGAGGGGCACATTTTGGGCCAATGGTGCTAAAAACAACAGGACCAAAACCAACGTCAACCCATGGACAATACCAGACAAGGGACTGTTACCGCCATTGCGAATGTTGGTTGCTGTGCGCGCAATTGCACCGGTTGCTGCGAAGCCGCCAAATAATGGGGTCAGGATATTCGCAATTCCTTGACCAATTAACTCTTGATTCGAGTCATGTTTAGTCCCAGCCATCCCATCCGCAACAACAGCTGAAAGAAGTGATTCAATTGCGCCTAGCATGGCTATCGCAAAGGCGGGTTTAATGAGTTCGGTAAGATGGCCTAAATTGAAATGAGGCACATGAAATGATGGTAATCCAAGTGGAATGCCACCAAAGGCCGTACCGATGGTCGCGACACCAGGGAAATGGAATATCGCTTCTAAGGTGGTTGCAAAGACTAACGCAACCAGTGGACCAGGAATGCGTTTTAATCTGTTTATTTTTTTGGAAAATAGGATAACGATCAGTGAGGTTAGACCGAGAGCGGTTGATGTCCAACTGATCTGCGAAAATGATGAAAGTAGCTGCAAGAGTTTTTCATGAAAATGAGCACCATGTGGTGCTGGTAAACCAAAAAAGTATTGCCATTGTCCAACCCAGATGACCACAGCAATCCCCGCAGTAAATCCGATGATGACAGGATAAGGAATGAATTTGATAAGAACCCCGAGTCTCAATACCCCCATGAGCAGCAGCATCCCTCCGGCTATCAGTGTGGCAATTTGCAAACCATCGATGCCATATTGAGCGGTGATCCCAGCCAATACCACAATAAAAGCACCGGTAGGTCCTGCAATTTGTAAGCGACTGCCACCAAAGATGGAAACCAAAATCCCGGCCACAATCGCTGTATAGAGTCCTTGTTCGGGTTTTACCCCTGATGCGATTGCAAACGCCATGGCTAAAGGTAAGGCCACAACGCCGACAATCAGTCCTGAAATAATATTCGGTAACCAGTTCTTCTTGTTAAATAGTCCCATTTTATATGATTCAATTATGGTCTTCATCTTTCAATCCAATTCGAATAAGTTGCTGAAATCCGCTTGCCCCCATGCACTCGCACTCGACTTTATGAAATATCTAATCCTAGCCAAAAAATAATAACTTTCACTTCGTTTCGCTCTAAAATGGAACGAAATTACCGACGAAATTCGGTATCCATAGTGAGTAATTTGTGGATATCGTGGTCAAGCCACGGGAATTCGTAAAAATTTCATAAAGTCGAGTCGCAATCATACCATAAAATCAACTAAAATATAATCTTTTAGCTCAAAATATTGCTACATGAACTTCATATCGTGTACAATTGGCTCTTATGATTATTGTAGTGAGATATAATTAACCATGCAAAATATTTCAGATAAATTTGCAGGTGGACGACAAATCAGGTTTCTGCCAGGGTCGTGCGTTCAAACAGATAAATACAGCAAAACAGCTCTGGATGTAATAGACCTGATCATGAATGGTTATCATGACTCTGCGAACTGGAAAAAACTTCAAAGTATAGAATTTTTGCGTTCGGTCTTTTATAAAAGGGATCACGATGCATTACGGGGTGCTCGGTCGGGTTTCAGCGCGGGATTTAAGAATCTGTTTGAGCAATTTAAATCTAACGCAGGTGCCACATTCAACCAACAATTCCACCATCAACAAGTACTGATTTTAAGTAATTGTCTCAGTCTCTTACCCTATGCGGATATCAAGCCAGGACAAATTTATAAGATACCTGAATGGGATGAAACCGCTCAAAAATGGAATCTAATAGATTATCAAGTATCAGCTATTGAGCTTACGCCAACTTGGGGTTTTGAAAGATTGGTGCTGGGTGAAAATGGGCGCGTTTTTGCTTATGGATTGATACCAAAATTACGATCAGGACAAAATTTAAAATCCATGCCCAAGACCCATTTGATTTTTATGGGGACCACTTATCCAGTTGGTCAAGGTTTTTATGCACAAATACTATCTAATTTAGAGGCATTTTCAACCCCGGGTTACAGATTATATCAACAAGGTAAGGGCCGAATAACGGCATTTCTAGATCAGGCGAAAAAAGACTGTCAAGAACAAGCCGCTCAATTCAATCTAGAGGATCAAAATATAAAAGCACGGGTACATGGCATTAGTTTAGGAGGGAGCACCGGCTTTTTCGCCGCGCTCGATCCTGTTAATGCGCCTAAAATTTCGCGTGTTGATGCCTATAATCCACCTGGTTTATGTGAAATTCCCTATCTTACGAGCTATCAGAATCAATGGCAAAATTTGGGTGATAGCAAGCCCGAGGTATACATACAAATTCAAGCAAAAGATCCGATTTCTTCTGTGATTGGCTCCTGGTTGATTGGGTGGAATATTATACAGGTTAATCCGTCACCAGAGGATGCGACAAAATTATGTACATTGGCGCATGCTGTCAGTTACACGAACTGTCAGAACACTCAGTTTTATAAATTGTCAGATCACCAAGTGCAGGAGGAAAATAAAAAGCGATGGTTGTTTAACTTAACGATTTATATCATGCTGCGTGGTTTTTTATTCATGTTGGTCTTACCTTTCTATTATCTTATTTTGCCGATGATTTCATCTATTTTAAATCATAAATTGGAGGCCAGTATATTAGTCGGCGTCACCTTAACCTTTATGATGATGCCCGGTTTAATAACTGGGGCGATGGGTATTTCGATTCTGGCTTTGGTTGGCGCTTATTTTGCATATAAGTTACTCGAGCCATTGAGTGTTTTAATTGGGTGGCACGATAAGCACAAAATACCACTTTGTCATCAACCAGATCCGATTGAATTATTAAATGATATCAATGAACTGAGTTTATCCACCACAGGGTTAGTCATATGATTTTAAAACAGGAAGTTGAACGTTGAGCGAACAAAAACCCTGGATCGAGCTATCAATATGTTTAATGTAAAATTAAAAATCTTTGACCCATTAACCACAAAGAATTTATTTTGAACAATATAAATGGTATTATGCTTACATTTTAAATGGTAAAAGCACAAAATGCTCTACGTGCACTATATATGGATGGGTGACCAGTTCCCTGCTTTGGAAATGTTAGAAGGCCCAATAAGCATCGCTCATTATTCCTTGACATCTATTTATCCCATCATGTGGGTTCCTGCGGCATTGGTAAATAACGCCATGGCAGCATTTTCTGGCAAAGCCATTGCTGTTCGTTCCGTGGATGACATGTTAGCGGGTCACTATAGTCAAGATCATTGTTTGCAACACATTGATCCGATAACCACCGGTGCTGCTTTGCAGTTACTCGCATCCTATGCAGCATTTGCTGCACAAAAAGATCTACTTTCTCATGCAATTTTAGCTGAATTTGGGGGATATTATTTCGATACGACCGCGGCTTTTACTCAAGAGCCAATTTTTTATCCTGAGAGTACGCAAATAAAAGTACCATTATTGGAAGAGCAATCCATTCCTTGGAAAATTAACCAAGATGGCACTTTATTCGCATTACCGTTGATTGATGTATGGGCCATGTTTTCATCTACTCCAGGAAGCGAGGCGTTCAAAACAATCGTTACGATTTATATTCAGATTGTTCAGGAACATTTTTCAGGGATTGGCACTGATCCAGCACCTCTTCTCATACCACCAGCTCACGATGCAGATGCGCTTGGACCACGAAGCAGGCTCGGACTTCCTGCATTAGGCTGCAATATTTTATCTTCGCCAGGCCTATTAAGAGACAGGTTTCTTGCAGCAATAACCTTATATGCTACGTATAAGGGAATTGAAAAAGCATTAGACGGATGCTTTTGTCAAGAAGGCCTCCGCACATTGTCTTGGTCAGCAAGTTTGACGGCTGAAGGGCATCATATAGTTTATGCGCTTGGTCTCAAAAAAACATATTGGGGTAGTTGGAAAACAACTTGCCGAGGTGAACAACAATACACCCATTATTTTCTGGGCGACCACGAAACCAATTATAATCTTTGGGAAAGAATTATCAGCAATGGTGAATCGCTCAGTGAATTAAAGAAAGAAAATATCGAAATAACACCGGCTATTCGCAATGCCGTCGAACATAGCCTTGATCCAAAACAATGGATTGTAAACTTTCAACGACTAAATACAGGGCTCTCTTTTTATGAGAAAATGGCGTTAATAACACATGAAAATTTGTCCCTATCGCTTGAGAATCTCATGAAACTGTATGAGGCCAATCTCTATACTGAGATCAATCGTTGCAAACTAATGGATCTTCCCCAGGAAGCGGACCAAAAAAAGATTAATTCAAGTTTTGTAATGCTGTGCCAAAAGATTGGTCCAAAATTGGATCAGGATAATTTTAATTTGTTGATGGCAGCTTCAGCCCTGGATCTAGACAAAGTCGCCAGAATCTTATTGCTCCTATATACAAAAAACTTACTTACATATGATAATTACCGCTTAATGATTCACGTGTTTCAAGGGTTTGATGATAACAGTTTAGAGTTGTTTTTCTTCGAAATATTGAATCGATATGGAGATGTTGGTGGTTTATCTCAGACGAGTTTTGAGAGTATCTTCCGAGCCTTGCCTAGCTGTCGAAACGATTCTGGTGTACCAGCGGTTAATCTTAAGTTTGATAATGCGCCGCTTTTGCATTTTTTTTCAAAAAGCGATGACCCATTGGCGAGACCGGGGAGTCTGTTACCAGAGCTAAAAGAGGATAGATGTGATAGAAGGGGCATGAAGCTATAATCAAAAATGAAAATTTAAAACAGCAAAAATAATTTCTAAAGTAATCAAAACGATAATAATCAACTCCAGGTTATGTGAATGACGATTTTCCAAATAACTATTTAACATCTCAAAAATTTCATTCAATGTATCTAAGCGGTGATTAATGGCATTTACTCGGCGTTGAATGTGTAAATACCGTTCGAGCATGATGTAATATTCTTCGTGAGTTGGATGCTGCCAGAAATATTTGGGGTGGTATAAAAAATTACTGATTAAATTCATTTCGCTTTTTGCTACCAACAGTTCACTGACAATATGACGAATTTCATTTCGAGAAACTGCAAATTTATGTTTGTTACTCAAACTTTGGATAATTGGAGTGTATTTTTCAATTAATGATTCCAATATTGTTTCAAAATATTGTAACTTTGCGGATTGCGAAAAACCATATGATAAGCTAAGACGAAGTTCATCACTATCTAAATTGGGATCAATGGTCAAGCAATCTACTTCAAAATAATCGTGTGGTTCAATGGCTATTTTTTCGCCAAAACTAAAAATAAATTCATCTCGAACCCGAAATGAAATCGGCTTGTCTGCATAGAGTTTAATCGTGTTCAGAAACGAGTTAATTTGATGTCGTTTAATACCCCATGAGACAACAGTTCCATTTTTAAAAACAAAAATCAATACTTTTTCAGAGTCAACAGGCGATACTCTCAAAACATCGCGCAAACGAATAGACGTAAAATCAATGCTTTCAGTTTTGTAGTACGAGTCTAGACGTGTGAGGTCAATTTTATTTGCTATACAGTAGGTCAGGCATTCCATGATACGGTTCAACTTAGTTTTTAGGTTACTGCTGAGGCAATGTCATTTTGAATGAAGCCAAGAATCTTGATGAAAGCTCCGCGACTTCGCTCAAAATGACGTAAGTTAAAAATGAGGACTATGCCTCAGTTATTTCTCGTCCTGCATAAGCTTTACGCTTATCTATTTTACCACTTAACCATTCGGGACACACATCTAAAATTTCAGCGATTCTTTCCATTTCTTGATCACCGGGAGACTGATGACCAAAAATCATTGCATTGGCCATGTGTCGGGTCACTGAAAATACTTTGGCAATCGCCTTTGTTTTTTCAGATAAGTCTTCTGGTAGGTCCATCAAAGATAATTCACGATTAAAGCGTTGCGAAAACACTTTTGTGTTCATTTTTTCTCCCTGATAAAGTGAACAGTGATAACGTTAATCCATAACACAATCTTTTATAGCGTATTTCTTTTTGATGGGAAAGCGTTTTTTTTAAAAAACAACGGTAACTGCTCATGTTGTGGATAACTGTGATTTTATATTACTCATCATGCACCAACATCATTCTTCTCCTCGTTCTGGATGATCTGCTTCTTACTCGATGTTTTCCCCAAAAGGGCTAGATCGTTCAGGATGGTCCAGGGGAGTGTGTTGATAATAGTTTAAATCCAATTCTCGGGCCGCCTTCACATCATTTAACCTTTTTACTGTAAGCGTGTGTGGCGCTTCTTGAAGGATTGCTGGATTGGTTTGTGCTTCTTGGCGAATTGACTGCATGACGCTCACAAAATGGTCTAATTCTTCTTTGCACTCTGTTTCGGTCGGTTCAATCAATAGGCATTCGGGGATTAACAATGGAAAATAAGTGGTGGGTGCATGACAGCCATAATCCAATAATCGTTTCGCTATATCCATCGCCGTTACCCCTGATTGCTTCTTTTCTTGATTTAACGTTAATAAAAATTCATGGCTGGCTCGACGATCAGGATAGGGTGTTTTGAAGCCAATTTTGGTTAGTTCTGCCAATAAATAATTGGCATTTAATGTGGCATATTCTGCTATCCGCAATAATCCCTCTTTCCCTAAGGTCCGTATGTAAAAATAAGCGCGCAATAAAACGCCCGCATTCCCCATAAAGCAGGATAAACGTCCGATGCTATGAGGATAATCAGATTTTGTGGCAAATCGAAAGCCATCTGATTCTTGAATGACAACAGGCAATGGCAAGAAAGGTTTTAAGCGTTCGCCGACCGCGACCGGTCCTGAACCCGGGCCACCGCCGCCATGCGGGGTTGCGAAAGTTTTATGAAGATTCAGATGCATGACATCAAAGCCCATATCGCCTGGTCTTACTTGACCAACAATGGCATTGAGATTTGCACCATCATAATACAAAAGGCCTCCGGCTTCATGAATAATATCGGCTATTTCGGTGATTTGTCGCATGAATAAGCCCAATGTTGAGGGATTGGTTAACATGATCCCCGCTGTTCTGGCATTGACTTTTTGTCGCAAGATGTTCAAATCAATATCACCATCTCGAGCTGTGGGTATTTCAACTATTTTGTACCCGCACATGGAGGCTGAAGCTGGATTTGTTCCGTGGGCAGCATCAGGAATCAGCATTTCATCTCGTTGCGTATCGCCGCGAGATTGGTGATAGGCTCTGATCATTGCCACACCGGCAAACTCACCCTGTGAACCAGCCATGGGTGTTAGCGAGGTTTGGTTCATACCCGTTATTTCACAGATATATTGTTGCAAGTCATATAGTATTTTTAAAAAGCCTTGGCTTGCTGCGGCGGGGGTTAATGGATGTCGATTAAGAAAATTTGGCAAAGAAGCAGCCTGATGCATGCCTCGAGGATTGTATTTCATGGTACACGAGCCAAGGGGGTAGAAATGGGTGTCAATGCAGAAATTTTTCTGCGAGAGTTTCGTGTAATGTCGAACCACTTGTAATTCTGAGCAAGCCGGTAAACGCGGGCTATGTGAACGTTTAAACTGATTTGGAATATCAACATCAGTTGAACACACGCCAGGAAATTGTGCACTGGCTCGTCTGCCTGGTTGCGATTGTTCAAATATTAACATATTTGGCCTTCCGTTTTTTGAATGAGCGCTTTAATTTCGTTACAATGTTTGGTTGGGGTGAATTCAACGAGCTCATAATCAGCAATTTCCGCGAGATGAAACGGATCTTGATGCAGTATAGTTTCTAAATATGATTTATCTTGTGTCATCGCCAGGATGATACCCCCAGTCCTCGGTTTTTTCGGACCCGAAATTAACAGCAAGCCTTGTTTGTAGTAGTAATCCAAAAATTCCCGATGCGCTTGTAAGTATTTATCCACCTCGCTAATCGGTACTTTGTAAGTGATATGAACAATGAACATGGGGATCTCCTGTCTGGAAGGACTGCATTTTTCAACCTGCATTCAAATCGGACCGTTCTCCAAGATTTTAATATGGGGTGGGCAGTTCTTTCACTGTTTTAATGTAAAGCTCAATGTCTTCTTCTGTACGTTTTTCGGTTGCACAAATTAGTAAACTGGGCGGCAGATGAGGATAATGTTGATTCACTGGGTAACCACCTTCTATGCCATATAAGCGTAATCTAGCTAATACCTCATCCACTGGCTGGTTGAAAGATACCAGCGCCTCATGAAAATACGGTGCGGCAAAAACCAACTTTACCCCTTCAATTTGGGTTAACCGCTGAATCAAATGATGAGTAAGATGGTGGCATTTAGCAGCGACTTGCGCCAGTCCTTCAGCACCCAACAAACTCATATAGATGGAGGCAGCTGTTACCAGTAGCCCTTGATTTGTACAAATGTTAGAGGTTGCTTTGGCACGGCGAATATGTTGCTCGCGAGCCTGCAAAGTGAGGGTATAGCCTATTTTCCCTGCTTTGTCTTGAGTGCGCCCCACAAGTCGACCAGGCATTTGTCTGACATAAGCCATACGGGTACTAAAAAAGCCAAAATAAGGGCCACCTGAAGCCATGGGCGCACCCAGCGGTTGACCTTCTCCACAAGCAATATCAACCCCTTCTTTGCCCCAAAGCCCAGGGGGTTTTAACACAGCCAGTGAAATTGGATTCACACAAGCAATACAAATGGTTTTATTCGCATGTGCCCAATCGGTTAATTCATCCACACACTCAAGGCACCCAAAAAAATTAGGTTGGGCAATGACCAGCGCAGTCACGTCTTCACCTTGATAGGGTGCCAGTGCTTGAAGTGGAATCGTGCCTTGTTCGGGATCAAATGGTAGGGTGATTATTTCAATATGCTGATTACACACAATTGTTTCGATTGTTTCGCGATAAAAAGGATGAATGGTGCCAGCAATCAGCACTCGATTGGTTTGACTATGTTGATTGATTCGGACTGCCATTAAGATCGCTTCCGCAAGTGCGGATGCGCCATCATACATTGATGCATTTGCTACCTCCATCCCGGTCAATTCGGCGATCATGGTTTGAAACTCATAGAGCACTTGTAAAGTGCCCTGACTGGCCTCGGCTTGATAAGGGGTATACGCAGTATAAAACTCTCCGCGTGAGGTGATGTCCCATACTGCTGCAGGAATATGATGATCATAGCTACCAGCACCAACAAAACAACGACCATTTTGATTTTGATTCGCCAATTGATGTGCCAGGCTTAACATGCCCATTTCGTTTACACCAGTTGGTAGTCCTTTAAAAGACTGGTGTCGCAATGAACTTGGAATTTCATCAAACAAGGCATCCATATTAGGCACATTGATACTTTTCAGCATCAGGGCGACATCTTCCTGTGTATGAGGAATATACGGCATGATTACAGCCCCTCAGTTAATTCACTTTTATATTGCTCTTCTTTTAGTAAGCCATTGATTTCTTCAATGACTGTTTCTTTTTGAGAGGCTTTAATTTTTACAAGCCATCCCTTGCCATAAGGGTCATTATTTAATAGGGCAGGATTGGTAACGATTTCTTCGTTGATTTCTACAATAACACCACTGATCGGTGCATAGAAATCAGATGCGGCTTTTACTGATTCGAGGACACCTATTTCTTCACCAGCTTTTACTTCTCTGCCAACCACAGGTAACTCCACATAAACCATATCTCCTAATAGGTCTTGCGCGTGTTCTGTGATTCCAACCTCCATGACTTCGTGCTCTGGATTGAGCCACTCGTGACTTTTAGTAAATCGTAAATTACTCATGATGTATCCTTATCTTTTATCGATAAATTTGGTCTTTCCAACTTTGGCGGACACGTGTCTGCCTCGAATATCAATCAACACGCGATCACCTGTTGCAACGGGGACACGTGCTAAAGCAATGGATTGCGACAACGTCGGTGAATAACTGCCACTGGTGATTATTCCGTCAGGATAGTCTGCTACTATGACACGCTGGCCCGGTCGCATGATACCTTTTTCTTCTAAGGTTAATCCGACCAACTTTCGTTTTAATCCATGCTGCTTTTGGGAAAGCAGCGCCCCCATGCCAATGAAATCACGGTCTTCTGGTGCCCATTTAACGGTCCAACTTAAGGCAGATTCTAGCGGTGTTGTGGTTTCATCCATATCTTGACCATATAGGAGCATCCCGGCTTCTAAACGTAAAGTGTCTCGAGCTGCCAGCCCACATGCTTTTACGCCAACCTTCAGTAATGCGTGCCAAAGATTAGTAATCAAAGTCGGTGGTCCTATCATTTCTAACCCATCTTCACCGGTATACCCTGTCCGCGCAAAAAAAATGTTATCAGGTTCGACGCATTCAAAGTGAGCAATCGTTGAAATGGCATCGGCTTGGTTTGGATTTAAAATGCTCAATGTTTTTTCGATTGATTCAGGTCCTTGCACGGCAATCATGGCTAATTCTGTTCGCTCTTGTATGCCGGCAGCGAAGCCTTGAACTTGTTCACGAATCCAGAGAATATCACGAGAGCGGGTTGCTGAATTCAATACCAGCCTGTAATTATCAGGGCTTCGTTGATATACAACTAAGTCATCAATAACACCACCATGCTCATTACACATACAAGAATAAAGCGAGCGTCCAGAATGAGTCAATTGGTCAATATCATTCGTGAGTAGTTTTCGTAAAAACAACCTATCTCCGGCCCCTAATATATCAACAATGGTCATATGAGATACGTCAAATACTCCCGCAGATTGTCGAACCGCATGATGTTCCTCTATTTGCGATCCGTAATGAAGCGGCATATCCCAACCATGAAAATCTACCATTTTTGCGCCCAAGGCGATATGTTCGCTGTGTAACGGTGTTTTTTTAAGCATATCAGTTAGGCCTTCCTATACAATTGCTGCAGATGGTCCGGATTTGGAACATTTACAAGGTGGTGATGACTCGGTTGCGACCAAACGTGTAATGGCAAAACCACGTACTCCTTGATCTGCTGATTGAATGAAATTAACGACAACCCTTAAGATTTGTTTTTGTTGATAAGCCGGATTTTTATAAAATACCAAAATGGGCATGGTAGCCTCCCATTCATTCGCTTTTGTTTGTTTGATGGTTGGCGGCATGGTGGCAACGGCGCTGACGGAGTAAGAATTGGTTTGAATGTTCTCGATCAGTTTAGAACCTTGCAGCGCTTTGTTAAAACCAATCCAGCCGTCGGCAGTAAAATACTTGGCAATTTCCTTTTGTTCTGCGACAAGCTGCTCGAAATCAAGGGTATATACATTAATGATGGCTTCATTGACCCAAACCTCCATGTTTGTTTTGCCAAATTCAGCGAACACGGAGCAGGGTAAAATGCTGAACAGGAAAAAACCGAGAATATAGATACCATGAAATGTTCGATTCTTATGATACATAGCAGTCCCTGTGCAAATGGCTTGGCCCGGCGTTTCTTATCTACGTTTTCTGTTATACTTTGCAGGAAAAGTATAGCAAAGCGTATTCCAATTGAGGAGAGATTTTGTGAATCAAAATCGTTTTTATTTTGATAACCGCGAAAATGTTGATCGTTTTCTCAATCGTTGGGATTTGTTATTACTGATTCTGGTTATTTTAGTTTTATTTTTTTTAGGCTGGACGAGCGAGCAGATGGCAAGACCTTATGCCTTGGGAGAGCCATTGCCTATTTCTCTGTCTCCTTACCAATTACCCAACTATGCGTTGCGGACTGTATTACGTATGTTTATTGCACTTGGATTATCCATCCTGTTTACCTTTATAGTTGGGACAATGGCAGCTAAAAGTCGTCGCGCAGAGCAAATGATTATTCCAGCTATTGATATTTTTCAATCTGTACCTGTTTTAAGTTTTTTAGCCATTACTGTCACTGGATTTATTCATCTATTTCCGGGCAGTTTACTTGGTCCAGAGTTTGCATCAATTTTTGCTATTTTTGTGTCCCAAGTTTGGAATATCACTTTCAGCTTTTATCAATCACTGAAAAGTGTCCCCCAAGATCTTCGGGAAGTGGCGATGATGAACCAATTATCGGCTTGGCAGTTTTTTTGGAAAGTAGAGGTTCCATGTTCAATGTCTGGTTTGTTGTGGAACATCATGGTTTCCATGTCTGCGAGTTGGTTTTTTGTGGTGTTATCTGAAGCGATTGTGGTGTCACATCAGGATATTCGACTCCCCGGGATAGGCTCATACATCGCTTTAGCGATAGAGCATCACAACATGCAAGCCTTATTCTATGCCATATTGACGATGATGTTTATTATTTTTTTATATGACCAACTTTTATTTAGGCCTTTAATTGCTTGGTCTGAAAAATTTAAAATTAATCAGGGCCCGGGTGAACAAGAATACCAATCTTGGCTAATTGATTTAATTCGTCTAAGTCCATTAATGCGACGTTTTGATATGGCTTGTCAAATTGCCAAAGATTATTTCATTAACGGACGATTTGTTCGATTTAATCGACTGCGTCTGGACCATGATATGGATTTAAGTCGACAACGACAGCTTGATTGGTTATGGAATTTGGTTGTATTCATCGGGATTATCAGCGGTGGCTGTCTGTTTTTTAAGTATATTTTTAATACGTTAAATATGCATCAAGTGGTTCATGTTTTTTTATTGGGGGCAGCAACAGGCCTGCGCGTGATCATTTTAATTATCATCAGTTCTTTTATTTGGATTCCAGTTGGGGTATGGATTGGCCAAAGGCCTTATTGGACACAAAAAATTCAACCAATCATCCAGTTTGTGGCTGCTTTCCCAGCCAATTTATTTTATCCTTTATTTGTCATTGCCATTGTTCGTTTCAACTTAAATGTAGAAATATGGCTCACTCCATTGATGATTTTAGGAACACAATGGTATATTCTTTTTAATGTAATCGCAGGTGCCTCTCTGATTCCAAGAGATTTATGTTTGGTTGCAGATAATTTTGGTGTGAGTGGTTGGCAATGGTGGCGACGTTTGGCTTTACCGGGTATATTCCCCTACTATATTACGGGTGCAATTACTGCCGCGGGTGGAGCATGGAATGCAAGTATTGTGGCGGAGGCTGTGAGTTGGGGGCAAGCGAGATTAAAAGCAACGGGTCTTGGTGAGTATATTCAAACCAAAGCCATTTCTGGAGATTTTCCTGAAATCGCATTAGGGACCGCGATGATGTGTGTATATGTGCTTTTATTTAATCATTTAATATGGCGCCCACTCTATCGTTTGGCCCAAGAACGTTATAATTTGGGTTCGCCTTGAAAGCGGTGCCTGACGAGGTTTATATGTCTGAAACGATTATTGAAATAGAACATTTACGTAAAGCCTATAAAAAAACAGCCGCACAAGATTTGCATGTATTAGAAGATGTAAATTTTAAATTAAAAACCGGCGAAATTGTGGCATTACTGGGTAAATCAGGGTCAGGGAAATCAACTTTATTAAGAATTATTGCCGGATTGATTGCCCCTAGCAGCGGACGAGTTATCTATCGCGGCGAGCCAGTTGTTCGACCAGTGGCTGGCATTGCCATGGTTTTTCAGTCATTTGCATTGCTGCCTTGGTTAACCGTATTAGAAAATGTAGAGCTGGGATTAGAAGCCCAGGGCATTGCGCGTGTGGAGCGCAGACAACGGGCGATCGAAGCCATTGATATCATCGGTTTGGATGGTTTTGAGTCCGCTTTTCCCAAGGAGCTGTCCGGCGGTATGCGACAGCGCGTTGGATTTGCTCGCGCTTTGGTGATTAATCCTGATGTGCTATTAATGGATGAGCCATTTTCTGCGCTAGATGTATTGACAGCCGAGAATTTAAAATCAGATTTATTAGAGTTATGGCAAGAGAAAAAAA
Source organism: Legionellales bacterium (assembly GCA_027449905.1). Taxonomy (GTDB): domain Bacteria; phylum Pseudomonadota; class Gammaproteobacteria; order Legionellales; family Legionellaceae; genus DAIDKT01. The sequence continues at coordinate 70,729 of DAIDKT010000011.1, read as the reverse complement.
CAAACACCAACGGTATTTTACTCGTGACGCACAATATTGAGGAAGCAGCGATGTTGGCTGATCGTATTGTTATTTTGGGCAGTGACCCTGGTTATATCCGTGCGGATTTACCGGTTGCGCTCCCACAACCACGCCACCCTGATTCTTCTGAGTTTAGACATTTAGTTGATCATATTTATACATTGATGATCACTGCCTCTGACGAAAAAGCTCGTTTTACCCACCGTGAGCGCCAAATAGGCCTTGGATATCGATTACCAGATGTGGAACCTTCTGAATTATCCGGTTTAATTGAAACCATGAGATCATTTGATAAGCATATTGATTTACCAGAGCTTGCTGATGAGCTCATGATGAATGTCGACGATTTGTTTCCCATTATCGAAACACTTGAAATTTTAGGTTTTGCTGATGTTTTAAAAGGGGATATTCATCTAAGCCAATTGGGGCAGGCTTTCTCTGCAGCAGATTTGCAAACCCGCAAGAAATTATTTGCCGAGAGTTTATTAGAAAAGGTGCCATTGGCGCGCTATATCCGTCGAGTTTTAGATGAGAAAATGAATCACCGTGTTTCTGAAGAGCGTTTTCTCAGTAAATTAGAAGATTATTTAAGTGAAGATGAATCAGAGCGCGTCTTACGAACGATGATTGACTGGGGTCGATATGCAGAAATTTTCGCATATGATTTTAAAACAGGGTTCCTAAGTTTGGAAAATCCAGGGATTTCTTCACCATATGCAGATAGAGAATAATTGGTTACATTTTTTCAAGATAATTCGCAATGGCTTCCATATCTTCTTTGTCTAAATGACTACATATATCTTGCATAATGGCATTCAGATCATTGTGTCGTTTTTTTGTTTTGAATGCCTCTAGTTGTTGAATGGTATAGATCGCATGTTGGTGTCGAATCATCGGAAATCGGGCTTGATCATTACCCAAACCATCTGGTCCATGGCAGGCGATGCATGCCGTGATATGCTTTTGGATATCACCTTGACGATATAAAATCTCTCCCTTGGTTAACGCATGTGGAGTGGTTTTCTGGTTTTTTTGAGGCTGAATTGAATAGTAAGCAGCTAAATCTTCAATATCTTGATCGGATAATTGAAAAGTCATTGGGGTCATGGTCGGTGCACTGCGTGTCTCACTCTGCTTAAAATCATGTAATTGTTTAATGAAGTAGGAGGGATGCTGTCCCGCCAGATGAGGCCATTCGGGATTAAAGCTTTGGCCTTGCGGTCCATGACAGGCTCCACACACCACAGATTTTTGTTCACCGGCTTTGGGGTCACCTGCCGCATGGGCCACGGTTACACAAAAACAAATGATAAATAAAGTTTGTTTTAGATTCATTTGGTTGGCGCTTGCACTAAAATGGAATCAAGGATACCATCTCAACGATTGAATGCAAACTAAAATAAACATGTTAATCAATCCTTATACTCAGACAATTTTTTTAAAAAGTGCTGCACGTGTGAATCAACTTCCCACCGATACCGGATATGAAGTTGCGTTTGCAGGACGCTCAAATGCCGGTAAATCGAGTGCCTTAAATTGCCTTACTGGGAATCGGCAACTGGCCAGAACCAGCAAAACTCCGGGACGTACCCAACTCATTAATTTGTTTTCGGTTCGAGATGAGGACCATCGTTTGGTTGATTTACCAGGCTATGGTTATGCAAAAGTCGCATTGCAAGTGAAAGAAGACTGGCAAAAAAACCTAGCCCACTATTTAGAAGTACGAGCTTGTTTGCAGGGGCTTGTTTTGTTAATGGATATTCGTCATCCACTGAAAGAGCTTGATCAAATGATGGTTGATTGGGCTCTTAATCGCGCATTACCAATCCATCTTTTGTTAACCAAATGCGATAAATTAAGTCGTAGTCAGGTGCAAGCCGCTCTTTTGCGAGTTCGTCAGTATTATGAATTGGTACCAGATAACATTCTAACGGTCCAGGCCTTTTCAGCAACCAAAAAGCAAGGGATTGCGGAATTGATTGCTAAATTAAATCAATGGATGATGCTATGAACCACTCCATGGCGTATAACTCTCTGCCATTGGTATTAGGCAAGCTCCCCCAATGTACCCGTTTCGATATTCCGTTGGTTCTCTGACGTAAACAACAAATATTTCATGCGCATCAAAGCAGGGAGATCACATGACGATTAACATCAAAACTTTTTTTGCTCAAAACAGCGGCGCTTTTACTCATGTGGTGAGCGATGTCAGTACCGGTCAAACAGCCATTATTGACTCAGTTCTTGATTATGATCCATGCTTAGGCCGAACAGATACAAAATCTGCAGATGAGTTAATTGATTATGTTAAGGCGCAACGACTGTCTATTGAATGGATTTTAGAAACACATACCCATGTAGATCACATCACCGCTGCTCATTACCTAAAAGAACGTTTAGGCGGAAAGATAGGCATTGGCGAAAAAATCAAAGACTTGATCACTTTTTGGGTGCCTATTTTCAACACAGCACGAGATACTACTCTTCATGGTTTTGATCATCTTTTTAAAGACGGTGAAGTTTTAAAATTAGGGCGGAGTGAAATACATGTCTGGTATACACCAGGTCATACCCCAGCATGTATCAGCTATCTAATAGACGATGTTATTTTTGTGGGAGATACGCTCTTGATGCCGGATATAGGAACAGGTCGGACTGATTTTCCTGGAGGGGAGGCCAGTGCTTTGTATGATTCGATTCAAAAAATTCTGAGTTTGCCGGATGACACCAGAATTTTTATATGTCACGACTACCCACCTCAAGGCAGAGACATTCGTTGGGCATGCACAGTGAAAGAACAAAAAGAAAAAAATGTGCTGGTCCAAATGGGTGTAACAAAAGAAACGTATGTGAAAACGCGCAATCAAATGGATGACGGCAAGCTACCACCAAAACTGATGTTACCGGCCATCCAAACCAATCTAAGAGCAGGATCCTTGGGTGCACCAGAAGAAAACGGCGTGAGATATATCAAGATACCAGTTGATATGATTTGAGTTACAATCGTTTGATGATGATTGAAAAATCTAATTCACTTAAACCGGCTTCTTGGGAATCTTGATATAATTCAGTTGCAAGTTTACCCATCGGTGTTGAAACCCCAACAGAAGCTGCCGCATCTTGGCTTAACCGCAAATCTTTTAACATCATGGCGGTGGTAAAACCTGGTTTGTAGTGATCATTTGCAGGGACATGTTCCAATATATCGGGAACCGGCACATAATGATCCATAACCCAGCATTGGCCAGATGCGTTGGTGATAACTTCGTGAAGTTTTTGTGGACTCAATCCCAATTTTTGAGCCAAAAGAAAAACTTCAGAAATAGATATCATGGTGGTGGCTAATACCATATTATTACAAATTTTAGCGATTTGACCACTGCCTGCGTCTCCCGTATAAATTATTTTTTTACCCATGTTAGCTAAAATATTTTCAGCGGCAAGGAAAGCATTCAATTTTCCCCCGACCATAAAGGTCAGCGTTCCCGCCACGGCACCAGCAACTCCGCCAGATACCGGGGCATCGACTACCATGATGTCAAGCAAATCAGCTTGATGATGAATTTGATGCGAGCTTTTTATATCTATGGTTGAACAATCAATGTACAAGGAATCCTTATTTACATGAGCGAATAATCCGGTATTCCCCATGCAAACTTGCATGACTTGCTGACCGGTTTGGAGCATCGTTATCAGCACCTCTTGGTTGTTCGCAAGTTCTTGAATGGATTTTGCTGCGTAGCCACCTGCATCAACCAATGCTGCAACGGCTTTTGGTTGAACATCGAAACCGGTGACTTCGTGTTGAGCTTTGAGTAAATTTTTTGCCATGGGTAACCCCATATGCCCCAAACCAACAAATCCAATACGCATGATGTGATCTCCTAACCATTCTCCGGCATAATAAACGCACTATCTGCGACCTGATGCAGTAGCCATTTGCTGGTGATGGTTTTTAGTTTCGTATAAAAATGAATGCTTTCCTTGCCATGCATCGCATTATCACCAAAACTAGATTGTTTCCACCCACCAAAAGGATGGTTCGCAATGGGGACAGGAATGGGGATGTTAATACCCACCATGCCCACTTGCACACGTTGGCTATATTCACGTGCTGTGTATCCGTCGCGCGTGAAAATTGCAGTACCATTGCCGTAAGGGTTCCTATTGACTAACTGTAACCCTTCTTCAAAATGCTCAACCCGAATGATAACCAATACGGGCCCAAACAGTTCTTGCTGATAAATGGACATTTCGGGTGTGACGTGATCAAATAAACACGGACCCATAAAAAAACCGTGTGGGTAAGAAGGATGCTGGTATGATCGACCGTCGATAATTAATTTTGCTCCCTCAGAGACACCTTGTGCAACGGCATCCAAAACTCGTTGTCGATGCGCTGCGCTGATCAATGGCCCCATATCGACTGATTCGACATCGCCTACATCAATTTTCATGGTGTTGATCAAAGGTGATAATGTCGCAATAAACTGATCAGCGGTATGTTTACCTACGGTGACAACGACAGATATAGCCATGCATCGTTCACCTGCTGAGCCAAAAGCCGCTCCCACAATTGAGCGTGCTGCTTGGTCAAAATCAGCATCAGGCATCACAAGACAGTGATTTTTAGCGCCACCAAATGTGTGTGATCGTTTGCCGTTTGCCGTTGCTGTTGTATAAATTGTCTTTGCAACCGGTGATGAGGCAACCGCGGTAACGGCAGCAATGTCTGGATGGGCCAACAGGAGATTGACGGTTTTTTTATCTCCCTGGATACAATTGGCGACACCAGGGGGTAATCCTGCTTCACCGAGTAGCTCTAGCAAACGAAGTGGTGCAGAAGGAGCTTGCTCGGATGGTTTTAGGATAAACGTATTGCCGCATGCGATAGCAGGGATCATCATCCAAATCGGTACCATCACCGGAAAATTAAAAGGGGAAACTCCAACACAGATCCCCAGTGGTTGGCGAATCGTGTAACAATCAATTTGTGGCGAAACCTGGGCAGAAAAAGAACCTTGTAGCTGGTCAACCAATCCACAATGGAAATCAACCAGCTCAATGCCTCTGGCAATCGAGCCTTTAGCATCATCAATCGTTTTCCCATGCTCCCTCGTAACCATGCGCGCGAGTTCAACTTGATATTTCTCTAGAAGAGCCCGGAATTTAAACAATATTTGTGCACGCTTAATCGGTGTGTACTCAGCCCAGGCTGGCCACGCTTTTTTTGCTGCTGCAACCGCTTGATTACAAATGCTTTCATCCACAAAGTTGACTCGGCCAATGACCGCGCCCGTGGCTGGATTGTAAAGAGTGTGGTAACACTCATTTGGTTCATGCACCGTTTCCCCATCAATAAAGTGAGGGACCGAGTAAGATGTCATGTATGCATTTCCTTATCCATAAAATGCTCTAAACCATAATAAAGCGTATTGAGGTGAATGACTTGTTGGCAAGCAAGAATAAGACCAGGCATAAATGAGGCTCGATCAAGGCTGTCATGTGAAATGGTCAGTGTTTCACCGGTGTTGCCGAAAATAACCTGTTGACGGGCTAAAACACCCGGTAATCTCAAAGAGTGGATATTGATATCATCGTAGGCTGCACCCCGGGCACCTGATATGAGCTCTCTCGTGGCAACTTTGTTTTTAGGTTGAGCCCTTGCTTTGGCTATTATATCTGCAGTCTTTATTGCGGTGCCTGAAGGGGCATCTAATTTTCCCTGATGATGCATCTCAATGATTTCTACTTCAGAAAGAAATTTTGCAGCGATTGCAGCGAAGCGCATCATGAGTACTGCGCTAATGGAAAAATTAGGCACGATGATCCCCCCGAGTTTTTTTTTGTTGCATAATCGGGTGAGTTCTTGGATTTGATGCTCTAACAATCCTGAAGTGCCAATGACAGGGTGGGCATGATTCTCAATAATGGTTTTGGTATTAATATAAACACAATCGGCACGAGTCAAGTCAACCACGACAGCGGCATTTGTTTTAACGATGGCGTCACCCAATGAATCTTGGCTGTTCAAGCAAGCAACCAGTTCAAAGTCGGGGTGGTTTTTCAGTGTTTGGCAAGCGATTTCCCCCATTTTGCCGGTCGCACCATTCACAATAATCGGTGTTTTCATGGGAGTGTTTTTTCTGCTGAATTGATGGGGGGGGCTTTTTCCTCTTGAACAGGGACTGGATTTTCCTGTAATATGTCGGTCGCAGTTTCCGGTTTGGTGGCTTTCACAGGAGTTTTGCACTGTTTTTTTACGAATTTATATGCCCACATGCTAGCCGGGATCCAACCAACGAAGGTCATTTGAAGAGCCAAGCAGACCAAAGAGGCGATGGGTTTTCCAAGGATTAGAACGGCCAGCCATGGGAATACGATTGCAAGTATTAATAAACTGGTTTTTTTCATTTTTCAATACCCGTGCAAAATACAATACATTACTATAGATAATTTACTAAAATTAAACAAGGATTACCGCATGAGAAAGCAAGTCCTGCACCCGCGTACCGCAGCGATTAATCAAAAACAAAAAAATAAATCTAAAAAGGCTCGTTTAGATGCTTTGCACTGGCTTGCAAGTACCTTTCCGGATGTGTTTGATAATCGGATTAGTATCCGCCCGCTGTGTTTGGGTATCATGGATGACATATTAAAACACGCGGACAAAGCTTTGGCAGCCGGAATTTCCAAAAGTAAATTAAGAGAGGCTGTTGTTTTATACACTCGTCGTTTGGATTATTTAGCTTGTTTAAAGACACGAGAGATGCGAGTTGATTTACATGGCCATGTGACTGAACCTGTTACGGAAGAGGATGCGGAAAAAGCAGCCGCTAAAATTAGAAAACGGGTTGAAAAAAGTATAAAAAACACCAGAAAATCAATGCCGTCGACCATCGCAATGGCAGATAAAACCAAATCAAAGCCAGTTGCTCAATCATTATTGTCAGGCCAAAATAACCCATTATATCATTCTGAGTCGGTTTTGACCTATCCGATGCAAAATCACGTGCCTCACCAGCCAGCGAAAGCAGCAAATGTCACCATAAAACACAAACAAGCACGCCAATATGATCCGGATGCAATAGCCCGTTTGAAAGCAAAACTAGGATTGTCTCCTAGGCTCGAGGAAAAAGAGGCCACTGAATAGAACCACTTTGGTGGTTGAAAACCCATCATACCAACAGTATACTTTCGACCCTAGCAACACAGATGAGAGGTTATGAAATACCATTTACACATGATGTTAAGACAAATTCCTAATGCTTTAACGCTTACACGTTTGTTATTTATTATACCTTTTTTGATGTTTTTTTATCATCAAGAGTATAAGTACGCATTTTGCATTTTCATGCTAGCGGGTTTTACGGATGGCTTTGATGGTTGGCTAGCCAGGTATTTTCATTGGCAAAGTTCATTTGGAACATTTGTGGATCCCATCGCCGACAAGCTGCTGATTACTTCAAGTTTTATTGCATTGGCACTCATTGGTAATTTACCGTGGTGGCTTGTTATCTTGGTTTTTTTGCGTGACTTGACTATATCAATGGGCGTGATCGCTTGGTTTTCTTTTATTCAACACAAACCGGATCTTAAGCCGACTTATCTCAGTAAAATTAATACAGTTGCACAATTGCTTCTGGTAACCGTGAGTTTGTTCGAGCAAGCTTATATTAGTTTCGGACCCCATCTTCAAAATACCCTCATTTTTTTCACAACGTTAACCACATCAATCAGTTATTTTGATTATGTGTGGACCTGGGGTAAAAAAGCGTGTTTATGTCTTGAATGGGCCAAATGAATCAACAGCTCCCGCTTTCAGTTTATTTGCGTGATGAATCGAGTTTAGCTAATTTTTGTTGGCATGGTAATGCCTTACTTCGTGATCAGCTGCTCGCGGTACTAGCGAATCATGGAGAGCGCATGGTTTATTTGTGGGGCCATGTTGGGAGTGGAAAATCGCACATACTGCAAGCTTGTTGCCAATCAATCTGTCATAACGGCCAATCTGGGGTTTATCTACCCTTGAATTTTCTCAAAGAATGGGGGCCGCAAATTCTAGAAGGTATGCAAGAGCATACGTTGATTGCCATCGATGATATCGATGCCATTGCGGCAGACTCTGACTGGGAAGAAGCTCTTTTTCATCTCTATAATCAAATTCGAGATCAAGATAACACCATCTTGATTATCACCAGCCAATTGCCGCCCGCTCATTCACAGATCCGGTTGCCTGATCTGCGTTCGCGATTGATGTGGGGCTTGGTATTTCAACTCAATGAACTGCATGATGAAGACAAAGTGAATACGTTACAGCTTCGAGCCCAAAAACGAGGCTTAAAGTTATCCGCCACTGTTTGTCAATATTTGATAAATCGCTGTGCGCGGAATATGCATGATCTCCATATGTTACTCGATCGTTTGGATGAGGCCTCTTTGATAGCCCAGCGAAGAATAACGATCCCCTTTGTAAAAGAAGTTCTTGAAATTTAGGCAACGTCCCTAAAGTTATTGCCTAGTCCATATACGTAGGCGGGAGGAGCAATTGTCAACACGCCCTAAGATAAAATCGTTTAAATCTGAGCGCCAACCCCAAGATTTCATGCTGACGAAGCACTAGGAATTTCTGCGTTTACGATAAAGAATAGCGATGTTGCCGATCACTTGAACTAATGATGCGCGCAGTGATATTGCCAACTGATTTGCAATTTCAAGTCGCGTTGTTTTTTCAGCCCCGTTTATTTTAACCTTAATTAGTTCGTGAGCCAGCAAAGTGACCTCGACTTCATCGATAACAGCAGCTGTTAATCCTTTGGCGCCTATCATGACAACCGGATTTAAATGATGCGCTTTTGCCTTCAGAGCTTGTTTGAACGCTGTATTCATAAATCTTCCTACTTACCTTAATAACCTGGGTATATGCAATTTTTTAGTGATGTATTATTGCACGTTTTGCTAGAAATAGATAGGGTAATGAAGTATGATAGGAGGGTTAAGAAGCATGGCGAAGATTTTTTTATGAAGCGAACAAGTAGTAGTAAAAAATGGTTGCATGAACATTTTGAGGATGTGTATGTAAAAAAAGCCCATGCAGAAGGCAAGCGCAGCCGTGCATTGTATAAACTAAAAGAAATAGATGAAAAAGAATCATTGTTCAAGCCCGGTATGACAGTGATTGATTTAGGCGCAGCCCCAGGTGGTTGGACCCAATATGTCTCCGAAAAAATAGCTTGTCAGTCAAACTTGCCGAGCCGAATCATTGCACTTGACCTGTTGCCAATGGATGCATTAGCCGGTGTAGAGTTGATTCAAGGAGATTTTACAGAAGAACAAGTTTATCAGGATTTATTGGAAAAAGTCCCTGAACACACCGTGGATGTGCTATTATCAGATATGGCACCGAATATGAGCGGTAATCCAGCGGTTGATATTCCCCGCGCAATGTACCTTGCGGAGTTGACATTTAATTTTTGTCAATCCATGCTAAAACCAGGGGGAACTTTGCTAATGAAAATGTTTCATGGTACTGGGTTTGACGCGTTAGTGAAAGAAATACGCCAGTCTTTTGATAGGGTTACGATTCGAAAACCACAAGCCTCGCGCGCGCGCTCTCGAGAAACATACTTGTTGGCGAAGGGATATAAGTTGTAATGTACCCAATCTACATCTTCAGGTAGAATGGGTATATAGCCAGGACATGTGGACAATTTATCGGCGTACGCCGCGCGACATCGAAATCTAAATTGTCGACTTGCCCTAAATAACCGAGGACATAATTTTGAATGATATGGTAAAAAATTTATTTTTGTGGCTCATCATAGCTGTGGTGCTGGTGTCTGTTTTTAGTAATTTTGGCCCCACCAGCGGTGGCACGGATAAAATATCTTATAGCCAGTTCTTAAGTGAAGTTTCTCAAGGTATCGTCAGTAGTGTGAGCATTGAAGACGATAAAATTATTCGAGGCGTGACGAAAAACAGTCATCGTTTTGTGACCTATATGCCGGTTCATGATAGTGCACTTCTTGGACAGCTTCTAAAATACAATGTCACTGTCAGTGGTCAAGAAAAGCAACAGGAAAGTTTCTTATTACATTTGTTTATCAATTGGTTCCCTATGTTGTTGCTGATTGGGGTATGGGTCTTTTTTATGCGCCAAATGCAAGGAGGCAGTGGTCGTGGTGCGATGTCATTTGGTCGATCCAGGGCGCGTTTGTTGGGGGAGGATCAAGTCAAAGTGACCTTTGCCGATGTAGCCGGTGTAGATGAAGCCAAAGATGAAGTGAAAGAGCTCGTAGATTTTTTACGTGATCCCACTAAATTTCAAAATTTGGGTGGTCGAATTCCCCGGGGCGTGTTACTTGTTGGCTCCCCAGGTACTGGTAAGACATTATTAGCGAGGGCAGTTGCTGGCGAGGCCAAAGTACCTTTTTTCACAATTTCGGGGTCGGATTTTGTAGAAATGTTTGTTGGGGTAGGTGCTTCACGTGTTCGTGATATGTTTGAGCAAGCAAAAAAACAATCTCCTTGTATCATCTTCATTGATGAAATCGATGCGGTGGGTCGTCATCGCGGCGCCGGTCTAGGCGGTGGTCATGATGAAAGAGAACAAACATTAAATCAATTATTGGTAGAAATGGATGGTTTTGAGGGCAATGAAGGTGTGATTGTGATCGCCGCAACGAATCGCCCAGACGTACTTGATCCGGCTTTATTACGCCCAGGTCGTTTTGATCGACAAGTGGTTGTGCCACTGCCGGATATTCGTGGTCGCGAGCAAATTTTAAAAGTGCATTTAAGCAAAGTCCAAACGGATAACACGGTCGAAATCATGCCAATTGCACGCGGTACACCGGGTTTTTCAGGGGCAGATTTGGCTAATTTAGTGAATGAAGCCGCACTTTTTGCCGCAAGAGCCAATAAACGAAAAGTGAGCATGATTGAGTTAGATAAGGCAAAAGACAAAATCATGATGGGGGCGGAAAGACGCTCGATGGTGATGAGTGAGGAAGAAAAGAAATTGACGGCATATCATGAAGCAGGTCATGCCATTGTTGGTCTAATCGTCCCTGAGCATGATCCTGTTTACAAAGTTTCAATTATACCACGTGGCCGAGCATTGGGTGTGACCATGTTTCTTCCTGAACAAGATAGATACAGTTATACCAAGCGTCGTTTAGAAAGCCAACTTGCAAGTTTGTTCGGTGGCCGGGTTGCTGAAGAGTTGATTTTTGGTGTAGAAAGCGTCACCACAGGTGCCTCAAATGATATCATGCGCGCAACAGATATTGCTCGTAAAATGGTTACAAACTGGGGATTATCTGAAATGGGTCCGTTAACATTCGGTCAAGAGGAGACAGAAGTCTTTCTTGGCAGGTCGGTGAATCAAAATAAAGAAATATCCGATAAAACAGCCCAGCGTATTGATGATCAGGTGCGAAAGATTATTGACCGTAATTTTCAACGTGCTCAAGATATATTAACAGAAAACATCAAAATTTTGCATATCATGGCAGAAGCACTTATTAAATACGAAACCATCGACGCTGTGCAGATTAAAGTAATTATGGAAGGTAAAGAGCCTCCCGCACCAGAAGGGTGGGGTACTGTTGAGCTAAATAATCAAAGCCAAGACCCACCGAGTCAGTCTGAACAGCACACAGAGCCCCGTCATCCTAAGAAAAAAACAATTCGTGATGATCCTGCTAAAGAACATTGATAAGCACCACGGTCGAAAGAATTTCCTATTCAGCTTCGCGCAGAATAGGAAGTTTGTTTCAGCACGATACTAAACGGACCGAATTTTCCATTTATTTTAATTTAAGCCTGCCTATTAAACATGAATCCAACAGAATTTGCTAAATGGCTTTCTCTTCCTGGGGTAGAGCGCCGGCCTTTGATTATGGGTGTACTCAATGTTACCCCAGATTCTTTTTATGATGGCGGCTGTTATTTTAGTCACGATTTAGCATATGAACGAGCAGAAACGATGTTAATCGAAGGGGCTGATATCATTGATATTGGCGGTGAGTCATCTCGCCCAGGAGCCTTACCCGTTGCTTTAGACGAGGAACTAGATCGTGTCATTCCGGTGATAAAAAGGATCCATGCCATATCAGATGTTTGTATTTCTATCGACACTTATAAACCGCCGGTCATGCAGGCAGCTGTCTTGGCTGGAGCCAGTTTTATCAACGATATTTGTGCCTTAACAGAAGAGGGTGCTTTGGAAATTGCCGCTCGTTTACAAGTTCCTATTTGTTTAATGCACATGAAAGGCACACCAAGTACCATGCAGGTCAATCCAGATTATGAAGTTGATGTGACGACTGAAATCAACGATTTTTTTACAAAAAGAATTAATGCATGCACAGCAGCAGGCATTGCGCGGGAACTACTAATTATTGATCCGGGTTTTGGCTTTGGCAAATTAACTGAGCATAATATTGAGCTAATCAAAAATTTTCGCACGTTTCAGCAGCATCAATTACCTTTGTTGGTTGGCTTATCAAGAAAAAGTACCATTGGCGAGATATCAGGGAAACCGGTAACAGAGCGATTAGCTGGAAGTCTTGCATTAACTGCCTATGCAGTTCAGCAAGGGGCATCTATAATTAGAACACATGATATAGCGGCAACCAGGGCGTGTTTTCAATGAGGTTTTAAAGGCCATATCAACAAACCCTAATTGATGATAGGCCAATCGACAACAGTCTTCAAACTGAATACGATTGAAAGGATAGTTAGATGAGTGAGCGTAAATATTTTGGAACTGATGGTGTTCGTGGACAGGTAGGTTCTGATACGATGAATCCTGAGGTTATTTTAAAACTTGGTTGGGCTTTTGGCCAGGTTTTGATTAATGGCGATCACAAAAAAGTCCTCATTGGTAAAGATACCAGGGTTTCTGGGTATATGTTTGAATCTGCGTTAGAAGCGGGGCTATCAGCGGCAGGGGTTGATGTGCGTTTGTTAGGACCCATGCCAACCCCTGCGATTGCTTACCTGACCCAAACCTTGCGAGCCAATGCTGGTATTGTAATTAGTGCATCACACAATTTATTTGAAGACAATGGTATTAAATTTTTTGCTGCCGATGGTGGTAAATTGCCTGAAAGCTTGGAGCTTGCAATTGAAGCCAAGATGGAAGACAAAATGGGTTTGGTGCCATCTGCAAAACTCGGAAAAGTAGCACGGATCTATGACGCACCTGGACGCTATATCGAATTTTGTAAAGCAACGATCCCGTCCTTGACGAGATTATCTGGCTTGAAAATCGTGGTTGATTGCGCAAACGGAGCAACTTACCATGTTGCCCCTAAAGTTTTTATGGAGCTTGGTGCAGAGGTCATTGCGATTGGTACTGAACCAGATGGCTTTAACATTAATCAAGGTTGTGGTTCAACTCAGCCAGAATTGTTGCGCCACAAAGTTTTACAAACACAAGCTGACCTAGGAATTGCCCTCGACGGCGATGGTGACCGCGTCATCATGGTAGATGCCAAAGGTCAAATTATTAACGGAGATCAGATTATTTATATTATTGCCAAAGATCGCTATCAAAGAGGGATGTTACAAGGTGGAGTTGTAGGCACACTGATGAGTAACCTCGGTTTGGAGAAAGCGATTCAAGCAATGAATTTACCTTTTTCACGCTCTCGTGTGGGAGATCGCTACGTATTAGAACAGTTAAAAGAAAAAGATTGGAAAATAGGTGGCGAACCATCTGGACATGTTGTTTGTCTTGACAAAACAACAACGGGTGATGGGATCGTCGCAGCCCTCCAAGTATTGGCAATTATGGTTAAGAAGGAAAAAAAATTAGAGGAATTAACCGAGGGCATGACCTTGATGCCGCAAACGTTGGTAAATATGAAAACCAATCGTGCCGAGGAGCTTGCGAGACACCCGCGCGTGCTATGTGCTCTAGAAGATTTGGATGCTGTTTTACAGCACGAAGGGCGGGTGCTATTGCGTCCTTCTGGTACGGAACCGGTGCTGCGCATCATGGTAGAGGGTCAAGATCATCAACAAGTGAAAATATATGCTGATAAATTGGCCAGTGAAATAAAAACAATTGAAAGTGAACTATAAAAAATGAGATCAAAAATTATTTTAGGTAATTGGAAGATGAACGGTCGAATGGACCAAATCACTTTATTACTAGAGTCTATTATTGAAAACTTCCCTAACAATGGGTCAGTCGAATGTGGTGTTTTACCACCGGCGATCTACTTGGATCACGTTCGCGAACTCTTAGAAGGCCAGCCTATTTCATGGGGTGCACAAAATGTATATCCAGAAAACTCAGGCGCTTATACAGGCGAGCTGTCAGGGCCCATGTTAGTCGATTTTGGATGTAAGTATGTATTGGTCGGCCATTCAGAGCGTCGGCATCTGTTTCAAGAAAGTGAAAAATTTATCGCAGAAAAATTCCACCATGTAAAAGATCATGGTATGATACCTGTTCTTTGTGTAGGCGAAACATTGAGTGAGTATGAGCAAGGTCTCACAGAGCAAGCACTGATCAAACAGCTGGTTGCAGTTGCTGCTGCCGGGGATCAGGAGGATGTGTTTAGTCGCTGTGTTGTAGCCTATGAACCAGTTTGGGCTATTGGGACCGGAAAGACTGCAACACCAGAGCATGCACAAACAATTCACGCCTTTATTCGGCAACTGTTGTCCGGATATGGATCGGAATTAGCTCAAGAGTTACCTATCGTTTATGGTGGGAGTGTCAACGAAAAAAACGCCCAATCGTTATTTCAGATGCCAGATGTTGATGGTGGTTTGGTTGGGGGTGCATCATTGAATGCACAACAATTTGTGGAAATTATAAAATGTATCAATTGTTGATGGTAATACATGTTCTAGTTGCTATTTGTATCATTGGGTTGGTCCTGATGCAGCATGGTAAAGGCGCTGATATTGGTGCAGCCTTTGGTTCAGGTGCTTCAAATACTGTATTTGGAAGTCAAGGTACGGGCAGTTTTTTGTTTAAATTGACCGGTGCCCTGGTATTTACCTTTTTTGTAACCAGTTTATTGCTATCCTCTTTGGTTGCTGGTCAATATAAACAAGCAGCGAAACCCTTGCTGGGTGAAACGATACCACGGCAAGAAAGTACGATTCCGGTACCAATAGATAGAGGTGCTGAATAGTCTCGTGATATCATAGAGCCGAAGTGGTGGAATTGGTAGACACGCCGTCTTGAGGGGGCGGTGGCGCAAGCTGTGCCGGTTCGAGTCCGGCCTTCGGTACCATAAAAATAAATTTCGAGAACATAACCAGAATAAACAAATAAAGGGCAAACATGTTATCAGAATATTTACCCATTCTCGTTTTTATCTTGATAGCGTTGGGGCTTGGCCTGGCGATGATTACGGCAGGAAACCTCATCTCTACGAGTAAACCAGATGCTGAGAAAAACGCACCATACGAGTGTGGGTTTCCTCCGTTTGAAAATGCTCACCTTCCTTTTGATGTCCGCTTCTACTTGGTAGCCATCTTATTTATCATCTTTGATCTAGAAACCGCATTTTTTTTCCCATGGGCTCTTGTTATAAGAAAAATTGGCTTGCATGGTTTTGGAGCAATGATGTTGTTTCTCGGGCTTTTGGTGATTGGCTTTATTTATGAATGGAAGCGGGGTGCCTTAGAATGGGAATAAAGCATACTGCTGAATTGCAAAAACAAGGCTTTGTGACAACATCGGTTGAAAAGTTGGTGGGGTGGGCTCACAGCGGCTCAATGTGGCCAATGACCTTTGGATTGGCGTGTTGTGCAGTCGAGATGATGCACGTCGGCGCGGCTCGTTATGATTTAGACCGTTTTGGTATTATTTTTCGTCCTAGCCCGCGTCAGTCAGACGTGATGATTGTGGCAGGCACACTGTGCAATAAAATGGCCCCCGCCTTGCGCAAAGTTTACGATCAAATGGCTGAGCCTCGATGGGTTATTTCGATGGGTTCTTGCGCCAATGGCGGCGGATATTATCATTACTCTTATTCTGTGGTTCGAGGCTGTGACCGAATTGTTCCAGTGGATATATACGTGCCAGGTTGCCCTCCTACCGCAGAGGCGTTGTTGTATGGCATAATCCAATTACAAAATAAAATGAGACAGAAAAAAACCATTGAATTCAAAAAACGAGACAAACGTTGATTATGGCTGGTAAAAAGATGACAAAAAAGAGATCGATAGCTGAGTTGCTGCGTTCGAAAATAAAAGGCGAAATGCCCGAAATCACTGAACAGCATGATGAGGTGACCCTTGAGTCTAGTCGGGACGCAATCACTTCATTGATGACAGAATTACGTGATGGAACCGATTTTGCATTTGATCAGCTTATTGATGTGTGTGCTGTTGATTATCTACATTATGGCCAGTATGATTGGGAGACAGAAGCAGCTACGGATAATGGTTTTTCGCGGGCAGTGGAGTGTCGTGAATCACGGGCATTTGTTGAAGATAAGCCCCGTTTTGCAGTTGTGTACCATTTGCTTTCAACTACCAAAAATCAAAGAGTCCGGGTTAAAGTCTACTTAAACGAAAATCAAACAATACCTTCTGTTCATCAACTCTGGAAGTCGGCCAACTGGTTTGAGCGAGAAGCCTATGATTTATTCGGTATTTTATTTGAGGGCCATCCAGATTTGCGGCGAATATTAACCGACTATGGTTTTATTGGGCATCCATTTAGAAAAGATTTCCCGCTTAGCGGGCACGTTGAGATGCGCTATGACGCACATTCAAAACAAGTTGTTTATGAAGCCGTTGATATTGAGCCTAGAGTAACCGTACCCAAAGTCATTCGCCATGATAATCGTTATTTGGATATAGAAGGAACAAACAAGTGAGCTTAGAATTACAAAACTATACACTTAATTTTGGCCCACAACATCCAGCGGCTCATGGTGTTTTACGACTGGTGCTGGAAATGGAAGGCGAGACCATTGTCAGGGCCGATCCGCATATTGGCTTATTGCATCGTGCCACCGAAAAATTAGTGGAAACCAAACCCTATTTACATAATATTGGGTATATGGATCGTTTGGATTACGTGTCTATGATGTGCAATGAGCATGCATATGTTCGCGCCATCGAGAAAATGCTTGGTATTGAAGCGCCTATTCGTGCTCAGTACATTCGAACCATGTTTGATGAAATAACCCGTATCTTGAACCATTTACTATGGTTGGGTGCTGTTGCGATTGATCTGGGCGCCATGACTGTTTTTTTATATTGTTTTCGTGAACGTGAAGATTTGTTTGATTGTTACGAGGCAGCTTCTGGTGCCAGAATGCATGCAACTTATTACCGGCCAGGCGGCGTGGCCAGGGATTTACCAGATACCATGCCCCAATATGAGCCATCAAAGTGGCATACAGAACGAGAAGTGGAAAAAATGAACGAAAATCGCCAGGGTAACCTGTTGGATTTTATCTGGTCATTTACCGAGCGATTTCCTCGTTGTGTCGATGAATACGAGACTTTGCTGACAGAAAATAGGATCTGGAAGCAGCGTACGGTTGATATCGGTGTTGTTTCTCCAGAAAACGCATTACAATGGGGATTCACTGGGCCCATGCTTCGAGCCTCTGGTGTGGCCTGGGATTTACGAAAAAAACAAAGTTATGCTGCTTATGACCAAGTTGATTTTGATATCCCTGTTGGGAAAACCGGTGATTGTTATGATCGTTATTTAGTTCGGGTTGAGGAATTACGTCAATCTAATTTGATTATTCGTCAATGTGTCGAATGGTTGCGAAAAAATCCGGGGCCTGTCAAGTTGGCGGATCACAAAATAACACCACCAAACCGTGTTGACATGAAACATGACATGGAAGCGATGATTCATCATTTCAAACTGTTTACAGAAGGCTTTTGCTTACCACTCGGTGAAGTTTATTCAGCGGTTGAGGCACCAAAAGGTGAATTCGGAATTTATTTGGTCTCCGATGGAGCGAATAAGCCATATCGCATGAAAATTCGGGCGCCAGGTTTTGCTCATTTAGCCAGTTTTGATGAAATGGTGAAGGGTCACCTCCTAGCAGATGGGGTTGCAATTTTGGCGAGTCAAGATATTGTGTTTGGCGAAATTGATAGATAAAAGGTCGATAGTATGTCCGATAAATCAACAAAGTTAATGCGACAATTTGTAAGTCCGGCTGGATTAAAAGAAATTGACAGTTGGGTATGTAAATACCCGTCCGATCAAAAGCAATCGGCCGTTATGAGCGCATTAAGGATCGTTCAAGAAGAACACGGTTATTTAACTGCGGAGGCCATGGAGGCCGTTGCTGCTTACTTAGATATGCCCGCAGTAGCCGTCTTTGAGGTGGTTAAATTTTACACCATGTATGAAAGTACACCTGTTGGTCGTCATTTAATAGATGTTTGTACAAATATTTCATGTAAACTACGAGATGCAGATGCAATAGTTGAACATTTACAAAATAAATTAAACATCAAAGTGGGAGAAACCACCGAAAATGGTGAGTTCACTTTGCGAACGGTCGAGTGCTTAGGGGCTTGTGTCTATGCACCTATGATGCAAATTAATCATGACTATCACGAAAATTTGACTCCCGAAAAGGTCAACGCAATTTTAGAAAAGTATGAGTTATGCGAATAGAGGAATCTTGAATGCTTGAATTAAATCAAGTTTGCTATCGAACATTACATTTAGATAAACCATGGACGCTTGACGCATATGAGAGCATCGGTGGGTATCGTGCTTGGAGACGCATATTAAAAGAGCAAATCCCAGCACAACAAATTATTGAAGAATTAAAATTGTCAGCCTTACGAGGGCGCGGGGGCGCTGGTTTTCCAACCGGACTAAAGTGGAGCTTCATCAATCGAGCTGCGCCCGGTCAAAAGTATGTGGTGTGTAACTCGGACGAAGGTGAACCAGGAACATGCAAAGATCGAGATATTTTACGCTACAATCCACATCAACTCATTGAAGGCATGGCCATTGCAGGCTATACCATGGGCGCCACAGTAGGATATAACTATATCCGCGGTGAATTTTGGGAACCCTTTAAACGATGTGAAGATGCATTGCAGGAAGCGTACAAAGCGGGTTTATTAGGAACTGATATTTTAGATTCTAAGGTCGACTTTCATTTATATAATCATTTGGGTGCGGGTGCTTATATATGTGGCGAAGAAACGGCGTTGCTGAATTCACTTGAAGGCAAGAAAGGCATGCCTCGCTTTAAACCCCCATTTCCAGCAAACTTTGGTTTATATGGTAAACCGACGACAGTGAACAATACTGAAACCTATGCGTCAGTTCCAGTTATCATGGAGAAGGGTGGTGATTGGTTCCTGAAACTAGGAAAACCCAATAATGGTGGAACCAAATGTTTCTGTGTGAGCGGTCACGTCAATAAACCGGGTAATTTTGAGATTCCGCTCGGTACCCCGTTTAAAACATTACTCGAGTTAGCTGGCGGTGTGCGGAATGGACACCGAATAAAGGCTGTGATTCCTGGGGGGTCATCGATGCCTGTTTTGCCAGGTGACGTGATGATGACCTTAGACATGGATTTTGATAGCCTTCAAAAAGCAGGCTCAGGTCTTGGTTCTGGTGCTGTGATTGTGATGGACGAAACGACTTGCATGGTTGATGTACTCTATCGATTATCTGAGTTTTATATGGATGAATCATGCGGTCAATGCACGCCTTGCCGTGAAGGCACAGGTTGGTTGGTGCGTTTGCTGCATCGAATCAAAGAAGGCCATGGCAAACCCGGTGATATTGAGCGTTTGGTCAATGTGGCTGATGGCATCGAAGGGAGAACAATTTGTGCCCTGGGTGAAGCCGCTGCCTGGCCGGTACAAAGTTTTGTTAAACATTTTTATCATGAATTTGATAGTTTTATTAAGAAGGTTACCTAATGGCTACCATTGAGATCGATGGAAAAACAATTGAGGTAGAAAACGGCAAAATGATCATCGAAGTTGCCGATGAAGTTGGTATTTATATACCCCGTTTTTGTTATCATAAAAAATTATCGGTTGCGGCAAATTGTCGTATGTGTTTGGTTGAAGTCGAAAATAATCGAAAAACAGTGCCTGCTTGCGCGACACCAATTAGCCATGGGATGAAGATCTTAACTAAATCACCCGCGGCCGTTCGCTCACAACAAGCGGTAATGGAATTTTTACTTATTAATCATCCTTTAGACTGTCCTATTTGCGACCAAGGCGGTGAGTGCGAGTTACAAGATTTATCCATGGGCTTTGGTCGTGATGCCTCAGCTTATGAAGAAACGAAAAGATCAGTAGCAGATGATGATTTGGGTCCGTTGATTGCAACTGAAATGACCCGTTGTATTCAGTGCACCCGTTGCGTCCGATTTGGTGAAGAAGTGGCAGGACTCCCCGAGTTAGGTGGCATGGGCCGCGGCGAACAGATGCAAATCAGTACCTACGTGAAGCACAGTATGCAGTCCGAAGTCTCTGGAAATATCATCGATTTATGCCCTGTTGGCGCCCTAACATCCAAACCGTATCGCTTCACTGCGAGAGCGTGGGAAATGACACAGTCGTCCAGTGTGGCCCCTCATGACTGCCTAGGCTCTCATGTATATATTCATTCACGAAGAAACAAAGTGATGAGAGTTGTTCCGAAAGAGCATGAGCCGATCAATGAAAGTTGGCTTTCCGATCGCGATCGCTTTAGCTATCTTGGATTGAACAGCCCTGAGCGAGCAATAAACCCCATGATTAAACGCAATGGTCAATGGGAGGAAGTGGATTGGAAGACAGCCATATCATTTGCGGCAGATGGGATAGGTCGCATCATCAAACAACATGGACCAGATCAATTTGCTGCTTTTGCTTCACCTTCTTCGTCTCTTGAAGAACTGTACCTACTACAAAAACTCATGCGATCATTGCAGGTGAACAATTTAGATTATCGTTTACAACAAACAGATTTTCGTGATCAGGATTTGTTACCTGTATTACCAGGGAATACATTACCTTATGCCGAGCTTGAAAATCAAAATACGATCTTGCTGATCGGATGCGATGTTGATAGAGAAATACCGCTGGCTGGTGTACGTATACGTAAAGCATGGGTGAATGGAGGCCAAGTATATGCTGTAAACCCAGTGGACTACGATTTTCATTTTAAAACAGCAGAAACAATCACCGTATCACCAGAAGAGTTTCCGCTACAACTAGCCACGCTACTGGTTGCTTTGGTTAAAGATACCAAAAAATTACCTGGTGATGCGCAAAAGCTGGTGATTGGTTTGAAGCCCGATCGCCAAACAAAAGCAATAGCTGCGGGGCTTCAACAAACGGGAGCTGTGATCGTGACGGGCGCGATTGTTGAAAATCACCCCGAGGCTGCTTTAATCAGGACATTAATTGGACTCATTGTCGAAGCCAGTCAAGCGAAAAGAATATGCATGACTGTCGGGGCGAACAGTGCGGGCGCTTCGGTGGCCGGCATGTTGCCCCACCGTGGCGCTGCAGGAAAAATACCTGAATCAGCTGGATTAGATGTACAAGCGGCGCTGAACGCAAAACTCAAAGGTTATTTCTTAATGGCAGTGGAACCCGGTTTTGATTTTGCCAACCCACATGGGGCAAGGCAATCAATGCTCAGGGCTGAATTCGTCGTTGTGCTATCGGCCTTTCAAAATGAAGCGATTCAAGATTATGCAAACGTTATTTTACCGATGGCACCCTATGCAGAAACATCCGGGACGTATATCAACCTAGATGGGTGCTGGCAAACTGTGAAAGGAGCGGTTGCGCCGCAGGGTGAATCAAGACCGGCTTGGAAAATTTTGCGTGTTTTGGGCAATCTTTTGCACTCGGATGGGTTTGACTATGCTTCCACGCAAGACATTCTTGATGAACTCCAGGGCTCTGTCACCATGATGGCAGAAATTAAGCCAAGTTATTTTTATCCCGAATCATTGCCAAGTAGTACTGCCGAGCTCATTCGCATTGGTGAGTGGCCATTATATCGAAGTGATGCCATTGTCAGACAAGCACATGCATTACAAACTTGCGGTTCCGCTGAGACAGCCTGTATTCGAATGCATTCAACTACAGCGGATAAATTAAATTTAGGGGCAACAGCTACTGTTTCTCAGACTGAGATTGAGATAACATTGCCGTTAGTTCGGGATGATCGCATCGCGCTTGATGCGGTCTGGGTAGCAAATGCGATGCCGGAAACGGTAGATTTAGGGCATGCTTACGCTGCCATAACCATTAAATAGGTAAGAAGAACATGCTGCATGATATTGGCATATTACTTTGGATCGTCATTAAAATTTTAGTGATCGTTGTGCCTTTGCTGTTAGTTGTTGCGTACGTTACATTCGCTGAGCGGAAAGTGATTGGTTATATTCAATGTAGAATTGGGCCTAATCGAGTGGGGTTTCGCGGCGTTTTGCAGCCTTTCGCGGATTTAATTAAATTAATTCACAAAGAAATTATAATCCCAACCCGCTCCAATAAATACCTTTTTATCATTGCACCCTTATTTGCCTTGGCCCCTGCACTTGCAGGTTGGGCGGTGATTCCATTTGATACAGGGCTTGTGTTGGCTAATATTAATGCGGGTGTGCTGTTCTTATTTGCAATGAGCTCCTTAGGGGTCTACGGTGTTCTGATTGCCGGTTGGGCTTCAAATTCCAAGTATGCGATGTTAGGCGCCATGCGCAGTGCGGCACAAACCGTTTCGTATGAAATTGCGATGGGATTTGCGTTTGTTGGCGTGTTACTCGCAGCAGGCAGTATGAATATATCAGATATTGTGATGTCACAGCGCGGCGGCCTTTCACATTGGTGGTTTTTACCATTATTTCCACTGTTTATTGTATTTTGGATAGCCGGTATCGCTGAAACGAACCGTGCCCCGTTTGATTTAGCAGAAGGTGAGTCTGAAATTGTAGCGGGATTTCATGTGGAATATTCTTCTATTGGTTTTGCTTTATTTTTCATGGCAGAATATGCCAGCATGGTTTTAATTTCTGCAGTTATATCTCTGCTGTTTTTGGGTGGGTGGTTATCGCCGTTTGAAGGTATCCCAGTACTGAATGATGTATTTTTCTTTGTCCCAGGATTTTTCTGGTTACTTCTTAAAATTTTCTTCTTTCTATTTGTTTATTTGTGGATTAGAGCAACCTTTCCACGCTATCGTTATGATCAGCTGATGCGCTTAGGTTGGAAGGTACTGATTCCGGTAACCATTGTCTGGGTGGTGGTGACCGCTCTGATGGTCATATGTAAACTTAAACCATGGTTCTAATGTCATGAATAAAACAATAAAGACAATGTATCGGTATATCAAACACTATGTTCGTAGTTTCATACTGTGGGACTTGTTACAAGGTTTGAAATTGACTGGGACTTATCTTTTCAAGAAAAAAGTAACAGTTCAATTTCCAGAAGAGATGACCCCGATATCTCATCGTTTTCGTGGGATGCTTGCTTTGCGTCGGTATCCTAACGGTGAAGAGCGTTGTATTGCTTGTAAATTGTGCGAAGCTGTATGCCCAGCTTTAGCGATTACCATCGAGTCAGAACAACGTGAAGATGGCTCTCGCCGAACAACACGTTATGATATTGATGCTTTTAAGTGTATTAATTGTGGGCTCTGTGAAGAATCATGTCCGGTTGATTCCATTGTTGTGACACCTATCCATCACTATCATATCAGTGAACGCGGTCAAAATATCCTCACCAAGGAAAAGTTATTGGCTGTGGGTGATCTGATGGAAGAACGTTTAGCAGCCGACCGTTCGGCAGACGCCAAGTTTAGGTGATGAGAGGTTAGAGAATGTATAGCGTACAACAGGTCATTTTTTATATTTTCGCCGGGCTGGCTATTGTGTCAGCGTTCATGGTCATTACTCAAAATAACCCGGTTCGCTGCGTTTTATTTTTGGTGCTGACATTTTTTGCAAGCTCTGTGTTGTGGATTATGGTTCAAGCAGAGTTTTTGGCATTGATTCTTGTTTTAGTTTATGTGGGTGCGGTGATGACTTTATTTCTATTCGTGGTCATGATGCTCAATATAGACATCGAATCAATGAAAAAAGAACTAATTAAACGCTTGTTCTGGGGGTTGATGCTTGTTGCGCTACTGGTCAGCATGCTTTATATGGCCTTACCAAAAAATACCTTTACTACATCGGTTGAAACCCTGTCTCCTAGCAGAAAAGTAGAGTCAATGTTAGTAATACCAGCGGAATCAGGCTCTGATACCGAACAATTGGGCATGGTTCTTTATACTCAGTACTTTTTAGCATTTGAGTTAGCCGCTGCAATTTTATTGGTAGCTATTGTGGGTGCCATTACACTGACACACCGACCGCCGCGAAACTCAAAACTGCAAAGTGTTCTTCAACAATTGATGACGCGACGTGAAGATCGGGTTAAGTTGGTTAGTATGAGAGCTGAAAAGCAATGACTTTAGGAGTCTAGAAATAATAGCACATGATTTTATTGCCCAGATGACATCAAGATCGGATGATAAAAGCACACAATATTTTTTCTAGCCTCCTTAGGAATGTAGCTTAATTAGTTACTGTCGTTTTATCCGCAAGAGGCAAGTATGATACCAGTTACAGATTATTTAATGTTATCGGCAATTTTGTTTGGATTTGGGTTGATTGGGGTTGTGATTAATCGTCGCAATGTGATCCTGTTGCTGGTTTGTATTGAGCTGATGCTATTGGCGGTGAACACAAATTTTGTGGCATTTTCGCACTACTATGGTGGTAAAGCGGGCGAAGTATTTGTTTTTTTTATTCTAACGGTAGCAGCTGCTGAAGCAGCGATTGGATTAGCCATTGTGATGCTGGTTTATCGGAACCGTGGGAATATTGACGTTAACAAAATGAACCATTTAAAAGGGTAACAACGTGAGCATTCTACAGTGTTGTTTAATCATTGTATTGGCGCCTTTAGTCGCGTCAATCATTTCAGGGTTTTTCCGAAAACAAGTTGGCCGAGTAGGTGCTCATTCTTTCACCATATTTGGTGTTGGGTTGTCGCTTGTTTTGTCACTTTATGTTGCAAATTCGGTGTTGTTTGGATCGGCACCGGTCTTAGATGCTAATTTATACACTTGGGCCAGCGGTGGCGATATATTTCCTTATGCTTTTCATATTGGATTTTTGATTGACCCGTTGACTGTGGTGATGATGGTCATTGTGACCTTTGTTTCATTTTGCGTGCATATCTATAGTATAGGCTATATGGCCGATGATAACGGTTATCAGCGTTTTTTTAGTTACATATCCTTGTTTACATTTATGATGTTGATGCTAGTGACCGCAAATAATTTTCTGCAGTTATTCTTTGGCTGGGAAGGGGTTGGTTTGGTTTCATATTTATTAATCGGATTCTGGTACCAACGTGAATCTGCCAATCAAGGTGCGATGAAAGCATTTGTGGTGAACCGCGTTGGTGATTTTGGTTTTGTGTTGGGGATTGGACTGGTTCTTGCCTATGCAGGTACTTTGGATTATGCAAGTGTTTTTCAACAATCACATCGTTTATCTCTGGAAACCATTCAACTATTTAACGGGCATGCTTGGTCACTTGTTACAGTGACCTGTTTGTTACTGTTTGTTGGGGCCATGGGAAAATCAGCCCAAATTCCCCTCCATGTTTGGTTGCCAGAGTCAATGGAAGGTCCAACACCGATATCCGCTTTGATTCATGCTGCAACCATGGTCACCGCAGGGGTTTTCATGGTTGCGCGTATTTCGCCGTTGATTGAGTTATCATCAGTTGCATTAAGTTTTGTGTTGGTGATTGGAGCCACTGGAGCGCTATTTACGGGACTGATAGCTTTGGTCATGAATGATATCAAGCGAGTGATTGCTTATTCAACTTTGTCGCAGCTTGGTTACATGATGGTGGCTATGGGTGCATCAGCATACAGTGCCGGTATTTTTCATTTGTTAACCCATGCTTGTTTTAAAGCCTTGCTGTTTTTAGGTGCAGGTTCAGTGATTGTTGCCCTTCATCATGAACAGGATATGCGGAAGATGGGCGGATTATATAAGAAAATGCCGATAACCTATGTGACTTTTCTAATCGGTAGTTTAGCATTATGTGCATTGCCCCCATTTTCAGGGTTCTTTTCCAAGGATACCATCATTGAAGCAGCGAAGCTTTCCGATATCCCAGGAAGTGGTTATGCATACTTCTGTGTTGCTACGGGTGCTATGGTAACCGCTTTATATACCTTCCGTGCCTTTTTTATGACCTTCCATGGTCAGACACGCTTGGATAAAAAAGGCTGGAATCATGTCCATGAATCACCGTGGGTGATTTGTTTGCCTCTGGTTGCCTTAGCGATTCCTTCTATCGGATTGGGAATTGTGCTGTATATGCCTATCTTATTTAATACGCCCGGTTTGCTCGGTGAAACGCTCACCGTACTTCCAGGGCATAACGTTCTAGGAAAAATAGCGAAAGAAATAAGTTCCCCGTGGGACGCCGTCCTTGAATCTTTCCAATCTATTGTGTTGTGGTTGACTTTATTGGGCATCTTCATTGCCTGGATATGTTACATATTGTTGCCAAAGATTCCTGCGGTGGTGGTTCAAAGATTCACGTGGATCTATCGAGTTCTTGTTGCTAAGTATGGTTTCGATTGGTTTGACGAACATGTCCTGATGAATGGAACCAAAATGATAGGACGCTTTTTTTACCAAGTTTCCGACCAAAAACTGATTGATGGTTTGATGGTGAACGGAAGTGGTCGAACTATCTATTGGCTCGCATTTAAAACACGCGTAATGGAAAGTGGTTATCTGTATCATTACGTAGCAGTGATGTTACTTGGATTGTTTGGATTTTTAGGCTGGTTTTTATTAGCAAGGTGAGGGTATGAATCATTTGCTTAACGTGTTGGTTTGGCTGCCAATTATTGGTGGCATAGCGGTTTTATCCGCTGGAAATGATAGCAAACCAAATTTGTCACGATATATTTCACTCGCGACTGTCATCGCGACTTTGTTACTATGCATTCCACTGATGCAGGAATTTGATTCCCATACCTATGCTATGCAATTCGTTGAAGATTTATCATGGATGCAGTCTTTGGGAATTCGTTATACACTCGGAATTGATGGTTTATCATTACTACTAATTGTTCTAACAATTTTCACCAATTTAATTGTTATCTTGTCGACGTGGAGTAGCATTAAAAAGCGTATTTCGCAATATTTAGCTTCGTTCCTCATCATGCAAGGACTGCTGGTTGGCGTGTTTGCAGCAATGGACGGGATTGTCTTTTATATTTTTTGGGAAGCGACGCTTATTCCCATGTATTTAATTATTGGCATTTGGGGGTCAGATAATCGGGTGTATGCAGCAATCAAGTTCTTTTTATACACCTTTTTGGGGTCGGTATTGATGTTGGCCTCATTTTTATACCTCGGGTTTCAAACCGGCACTTTCAACATAGAGACGATGTATGCAGTTAAATTGAGCATGACCGCACAAACGCTGATTTTCATTGCCTTCTTTCTTGGTTTTGCAATCAAGATCCCCATGTTTCCTGTCCATACTTGGTTGCCTGATGCCCATACTGAAGCGCCTGCAGGAGGGTCCATTGTATTGGCTGCAATTTTATTAAAACTCGGTGCTTATGGTTTTATTCGCTTTGCTTTGCCTATTGTGCCAGATGCTTGTCGTCACTACGCCCCTGTGATGATTGCGCTATCACTTATTGCAGTGGTTTATGTGGGGTTGGTTGCCATTATTCAAAAGGACATGAAACGTTTGATAGCCTATTCTTCTATTTCGCACATGGGTTTCGTTACGCTCGGTTTTTTTGCGATTTATGCAGTTGCCGAGCATGCAGGTATAAAAAATGCAGGCTTAATTTTTGAAGGTGCCATCATTATCATGATATCCCATGCGTTTGTATCTAGCGGTTTATTTGCTGGGGTAGGATTCATTTACGAACGTCTCCATTCACGTCAAATTGCGGATATGGGCGGGATTGTCAAGACCATGCCCATGTTCGCTACTTTCCTTATGATCTTTTCGATGGCAAATGCGGGGCTACCAGGAACGTCGGGCTTTGTCGGCGAGTTCATGGTCATTTTAGGCAGTATTCATGCAGGATTCTGGATTGCTTTTTGGGCCGCACTGACGCTAATTATTGGCGCCTCTTATACACTGTGGATGTATAAGCGGGTTATATTTGGATCTATTACAAACAAGCATATTGAGAATTTAACAGATCTGACAGGGTTTGAAGTCAGTGCTTATACGTTGCTTGCCTTCATGGTCATTGCCGTTGGTGTTTATCCTAAGCCTCTTTTGACTTATGTGCATCAAACAGTGGCTCATACACTAGAACTTGCGGACAAATCAAAGGGTTAAGACATGAGTGGAATAATGAATACAGCAACCATCGCACTACCAGAAGTCATTATATTAGTTACAATATGTCTTGCTATCTTGTCCGACTTATTTTTATCCAAGCGAATTAAAACAATTGCTTTGTTTGTAGCGTCCTGTGGTTTGGTTTCTGCTGCTGTTGTCAGTTTCTTATTTCTCGGTGAATTTAAACAGGTGATCTTTCATGGTCTCTTCATCAGTGATGATCTGGCGCATCTCATGAAATTGTTTATCTATCTGTCAGTATTTCTAAGTTTTGTCTACTCAAAGTTGTATATAGATGAACGCAATATTCCTGCTGGTGATTACTATGTGCTAGGTTTGCTGGCTACCCTTGGGATGATGATACTGGTTTCCGCACATTCTTTGCTCACCATTTATTTAGGCGTTGAGTTACTTTCCTTACCTCTCTATGCAATGACGGCGATTCGTAGGCATAGTGGTCATGGATCTGAAGCTGCCATGAAATATTTTGTGATTGGTTCAATTGCATCCGCGATGCTGTTGTATGGTATGTCTCTCCTATATGGTGCAACCGGTTATTTAGATTTACAAAATATTGCCGCGGCTGTGATCGTGCATGGGCAAGATGAAAGAGCCATGTTGTCATTTGCCTTGGTATTCATTTTAGCTGGTGTCGGTTTCAAATTAGCAGCTGTTCCATTTCATATGTGGGCGCCGGACGTTTATGATGGTGCCCCCACTTCAGTTACTTTATTTTTGAGTGCGGCGCCGAAGATTGCAGCCATGGGGATGATGCTGCGTTTGTTGACACTTGGTTTAATTAATTTAGCTGGTGATTGGCAAGCTGTGATCTTAATTATGGCCTTATCATCTACTATCATTGGTAATTTAATCGCAATTGCGCAGAGTAATATCAAACGGATGTTCGCATACTCAACTATTTCTCACATGGGATATGCCTTGTTTGGGATATTGGCGGCGACACCCGCCGGTTATGCTGCTGCTTTGTACTATGTATTAATTTACGCTGTGATGTCGGTTGGTGCATTTGGTTTACTGGTATTGTTGTCGCGTTCGGGGGTAGAAATCGAATCCTTGAGTGATTTGAATGGATTAAATAAACGTAACCCATGGCTTGCGTTTATGATGATGGTGGTTTTGTTTTCAATGGCAGGTGTGCCCCCCACGGTCGGATTTTTTGCAAAACTATTGGTTTTAAAGGCCCTCGTTGATGTCCATTCAACCTGGGTCGCTGTGGTTGGGTTGGTTGTAGCTGTGGTTGGTGTATTTTATTATCTTAGAATTATCAAAATCATGTACTTTGATGAATCACGTGATAGCACTTGTATTCGATTGCCGCGAGCAGCAATGGCCCTTTTTTCGCTCAACTGCCTATCCCTTCTCTATTTAGGTATCTTTCCAAGTGCGTTGATAGCTGCTTGCGTAACTGCTTTTGCGTAGATTTTGATTGCTTGTAGAGCAGCCCTGCGACATGATGTAAATACCAGGGCTATTCTACTATTTTTGTTACTTCCCAGGTACGTTATCCTGAGCGCAGTAAAGAATCTTAAATGACTTGGTTTGATCCAAATTCAGTAAATCCTTCACTTCGTTCAGGATGACGCGGAATCAATTTGATTGAGTTGAAATCAAACCTATCCAAAACATGCGGAGTTACCTATTTTTTTCAATTGGAGAAACCAGGATGGTTCAAGGATGGAAACAATGGTTTATCATAGCGGTCATTCTATCAGCGCAGGCTTATGCGAATGACACGGGAGAAATTCGTAATCAGAGATACTGCGAGATCATTGCCTGGAAGGGAAAGTTGACCTTCGCAGCTTATTCTACGATCGGTTTAAATGATTGTCCGGACAAACAATGGAAGCAGCTGACAAAAGAAGGAATTGAAAAGCAGCTCAACTCTTCGTTTGTCTATTTGAATGGACCTCGGTACTGGGTGTTAGACAAAATAATCCATGCGGCACTCATCAACCCTCAGATTATTTCATTTAATGGTTTAGAGATGAGAGAGGCAGGCGTATTGCATGTATCCTTTCTCGATCTGATAAGGCCTCACAAACCATATCGCCAACGAACAGTTGACAGAAATACAACGTGTGTTTATGCAGATCGAAAACCGGTTTATGAATTAATTGATCCGACCGGTCAGATATATGTGATGCAATCTTACAGTGTTCAGAAGGCAGTGCAAACCATAGGTGACTTATCAACTTTAGGCAATCGTTTGCATCTGCCGAAAGGATGGCGGTTTTGCACTGGCACTTTGCAAAAAACAACAGAATTGGTTGCTATTGATCATAAGGCTTTCGTGGTGCAGGATGACTTTTGGAATACCTACCAATTACAATCGGATCCCACATTCAAGGGGCTGGTGAGTGGTTGTACGTCGTAGTTGTTAGGGATGACGTCAATTTAGGGTCTCTTGACAATTCATTTTCTGATGCCCTACGTATATGGACTTGTTCGCGGGATCCAGAGATCTTGCTCAATTCACGTCACTATTGCACAGAGATAGATCCAGCTGGATCCCGCGAACAAGTCGCGGGTCGTCGAGATCTTAATTGTCAACACGCCTTAGTTAGGTAAAAATTTTTTTATAAGCAGTTTCAGGATTTCCTTGCTTAATCATTATAATGTCCGTATAATCGGCCTCAGTTGATGCGGGGTGGAGCAGCCTGGTAGCTCGTCGGGCTCATAACCCGAAGGTCGTAGGTTCAAATCCTGCCCCCGCTACCACTTTAATTAAACCCCATTTATGGGGTTTTTTATTATCTTGAAAATATTATGAATCAAAAGATCGAGCAGTACATTAGACCAACCATTGAAAATATGGGTTATGAATTGTGGGGATGCCAGTATCTTGCTCAAGGTCATCGTGCTTTACTGAGAGTGTACATTGATAAAGCCAATGGAATCGGAATAGAGGACTGTGAACGAGTCAGCCGACAAATTGGCGCTTTGTTGGATGTTGAAGATCCTATTTCGGGCCAATACAGCTTAGAAATATCATCTCCAGGCATTCCCCGGCCTTTGTTTTATCACGATCACTACCAACGATATATCAATGAAACCGTTGAGATAAAAGTATTAAAACCAGTTGATGGCAGGCGAAAATTCATGGGCGTGATTGTGAAGGCTGATGAAGAGAAGTTAGTGCTTGCAATTGATAATGAACAACAAGATTTTCTTTTTTCTAATATTGTGAAAGGAAGTTTGACATCTAAGTGAGGCATATGATGAGCAAAGAATTGTTACTGGTTGCTGAGGCGCTATCAAATGAAAAAGGCGTAACG
Source organism: Legionellales bacterium (assembly GCA_027449905.1). Taxonomy (GTDB): domain Bacteria; phylum Pseudomonadota; class Gammaproteobacteria; order Legionellales; family Legionellaceae; genus DAIDKT01. The sequence continues at coordinate 39,011 of DAIDKT010000011.1, read as the reverse complement.
AAAGAAGTTGTTTTAAGCGCTATTCAATCAGCGCTGGAATCAGCCACTCGCAAGCTGTCCGGAATGGATTACGGTATTCGCGTAGCCTTAGATCCACGTCATGGTGATTACAAAACATTTCGTTATTGGGATGTGGTGGCCGATGATGAAGTTGAGTTCCCAGATCGCCAGCTCACCGTCGCTCAGGCTCACGAGCATAAAACAAACGCTGTGTTGGGAGATCATATCGAGGAACCAATGCCTTCAATTGAATTTGGTCGGATTGCTGCTCAAACTGCCCGCCATGTTATTTTTCAAAAGATCCGTGAAGCTGAACGACGACTGGTGATCGATCAGTTTATGGCAAAGATGGGTCAGCTGGTTTACGGAACAGTCAAAAAAGTAACCAGGGATAATATCATTGTCGATTTAGGTGGAAAGGCAGAAGCTTTTTTGCCGCGCTCAGAAATGTTACCGCAAGAAATGTTTCGCCCCAACGATCGGGTTAGAGCGTACTTATACGAAATTTCAGAACAGGCACGCGGACCACAATTACTTATCAGCCGTGCTCGCAAAGAAATGCTTATCGAACTTTTCCGGATTGAAGTACCAGAAATTGGTGAAAATATTATTGAAATCAAAGCGGCGGCTCGTGAACCAGGCAGTCGAGCTAAAATCGCAGTAAAAACCAACGATGGGCGTATTGATCCCGTAGGTGCGTGTGTTGGGATGCGTGGTGCCCGAGTTCAAGCAGTATCCAGCGAGCTTGGTGGCGAACGAGTTGATATTGTTCTGTGGGATGATAATCCAGCTCAGCTGGTCATTAATGCCATGGCTCCTGCGGATATTTCTTCAATTGTCGTTGATGAAGATACCCGCAAGATGGATCTGGCTGTACAAAAAGATCAGCTGTCTCAGGCCATTGGTCGTAACGGTCAAAATGTTAGATTAGCTAGTCAATTAACCGGCTGGACTCTGAATGTCATGACAATTGAAGATTTTGAAGGCAAAAGTCAGGAAGAATCGGCAAAAGCAATTCAATTATTTGTTGACACCCTTGGCGTGGATGAAGAGATTGCGGCTGTTCTCATTTCGCAGGGTTTTTCATCGTTAGAAGAAATCGCTTATGTCCCAATTGATGAGTTATTGGTAATTGAAGACTTTGATGAAGAAATTGTAAATGAATTACGGAACCGAGCGAATGATACGTTGTTAACTCAAGCATTATCTGGTCAATCGGAAGCTTATGGGCTAGAACAAACCAGTTTAAGCGAGATGCAAGGCATGACTAATGAACTGGTAGAAGAGTTATCGAAAATTGGCATAACAACCACTGAAGAATTAGCTGAACAATCAGTCGATGAATTGTTAGTCATTCCAAGCATGAGTGAAGAGGTTGCAGCAAAGCTTATTATGAAGGCGCGTGAACCGTGGTTTAATAAAGAAAAAGCCTGATGTGCTATGGTCTGTTGTCTAAATTGCTCATTCAAATGATTGAGCATAAAACCTGAAGTTAAGTATCGTGGTATAGCAAAGAGAGGATTAAATTATGGCGGATGTGACGGTTAAACAGTTGGCTCAAGTCGTGGGCATCCCTGTGGAGCGATTATTAAGTCAGTTGCAAGACGCTGGATTAACGATTGCGAATGAGCAAGAAGTCGTTAATGAAGAGCAGAAAAGAGTTCTTCTCAATCACTTGAAAAGCGGTACCAATCGGATTGAGCGTGCGGTCCCAGAAAGGATAACACTCCGCCGAAAAAGTGTCTCTCAAATTGCAAGCCATGATGCACACAGTGGTAAAACAGTAAACATCGAGGTTCGTAAGAAGCGAGTTTTTGTGAAGCGCCCCGTCGAGGAAATCGTTGCTCCGTCACAAAATACCCCTGAAGTAGCTCTCGATGGCGAAGAACCTATCATCGAGTCGGTTCAAGAACATGAACAAGCTGACGCGACCGATGCCCCCGACATCGCTCTGCAAGTGCCTGAGGAGAATACACCTGCGGTAGAGGCTGTTGTTGAGGTTGTTGCGCCGGTTGAAACCCCGGCTAAAGAAGTGAGTAAAACAGAAAAAATATCTAAAAAAAGAGTCCCAGTTAAAGAAGAGGCTGAGGCACCCAAATCTGATTTGAAACGTAATAAGCGCAAGAGTAAGCAGAGCCTGTCGCTGATTCGTGAAGAAATTGAAGATACTGGAATTTATCCTAAGCGGCATAAACCCAAAAAGCGTAAACCTGAAAAATCAGATAGGTATCGCGAAGCAGAGGAATCCTTAACTCATGGGTTTGAGATGCCAACAACTCCAACCATTCGAGATGTATACGTACCGGAAACGATTACCGTGGCTGAATTAGCAAAGCGAATGTCAGTCAAGGCTGCTGAAGTGATTAAAATCATGATTGGTCTTGGGGCCATGGCAACCATCAACCAGGTTATCGACCAAGAAACAGCGATTATTGTGGTTGAAGAAATGGGCCATAAACCCCACGCAATCCAGGAAAATGCAATTGAAAGCACGCTGGATGATGTCTTCTCCAAAGGCAGTGAAGAATTGCCCCGTGCGCCGGTTGTCACCATCATGGGGCATGTAGATCACGGAAAGACCTCCTTGTTGGATCATATTCGCACGACCAAGGTTGCCGCTGGTGAAGCAGGTGGAATCACCCAGCATATTGGTGCTTACCATGTGAGTACACCAAAAGGTAACATCACGTTCTTGGACACCCCTGGACATGCCGCTTTTACAGCAATGCGCGCCCGGGGTGCACAAGCGACTGATATTGTGATTTTAATTGTAGCTGCCGATGATGGTGTGAAACCACAAACAATTGAAGCCGTCCAGCATGCCAAAGCTGCCAAAGTACCAATCATTGTTGCCATCAATAAAATGGATAAGTCTGGCGCCGATCCTGAGCGGGTGATGAATGAGTTATCCAATCATGAAGTCATTCCAGAGGCGTGGGGTGGTGATACAATGTTTGTGAATATTTCTGCTAAGTCAGGCATGGGTGTAGACCAATTACTCGATTCTATTTTATTACAGGCTGAAGTGCTTGAGTTAAAAGCACACCAAGATGGTACAGCAAAGGGTGTGGTGATTGAGTCAAGATTGGATAAAGGCCGCGGACCTGTTGCCACGGTTTTGGTACAACGCGGCACCTTACATAAAGGCGACATTATTTTGGCTGGATTTCAGTATGGCCGTGTGCGTGCGTTGGTGAGTGATAGTGGCAAGCTTGTCGATAGCGCAGGTCCATCGATGCCAGTTGAAATCATTGGATTATCAGCGATTCCCCATGCGGGAGATGAAGCAATTGTTGTTGCGGATGAGAAAAAAGCTCGAGAAGTTGCATTATTTAGACAAGGTAAATTCCGTGATATTAAATTAGCCAGACGTCAAAAAACCTCATTAGAAGGTATTTTTGAAAACATGACTGCCGCAGAGACCAAAGTTTTAAATATTGTTCTCAAAGCTGATGTGCAAGGTTCTCTAGAAGCAATATCTGATGCATTGGTCAAGTTGTCAAATGATGAGGTTAAGGTCGAAATTATTTCAAATGGAGTCGGTGGTATGACTGAATCTGATGTCCATTTGGCATTGGCTTCGAATGCATTATTAGTTGGTTTTAATGTCCGGGCAGATGCAGGCGCCAAACGATTAGCTGAGCAAGAGTCGGTTGCCATTCATTATTACAGCGTCATTTATGATATCGTAGATCAAGTACGGGGCGCTTTATCCGGACTATTGGCTCCACAATTTAAAGAAGAGATTGTTGGTATTGCTGAGGTCCGTGATGTGTTTCGTTCACCTAAATTGGGTGCGATTGCTGGTTGTATGGTCATTGATGGTACGATTAAACGCAATAATCCGATTCGTGTATTACGAGAAAATATCGTGATTTATGAAGGAACACTTGAATCTTTACGACGATTTAAAGATGATGTTACGGAAGTAAGGCAAGGTTTTGAATGCGGAATTGGGGTTAAAAATTATAACGATATCAAGGCCGGAGATTTAATTGAAGTCTTTGAAACCGTCGAATTGGCGCGTAATCTGTGAAATAGAGCATGAGTGATTTTAAACGAACGGACCGCATTGCAGAAATGATGCAGCGAAAGCTGGCATCAATTATTCAACAAGAAATTAAGGATCCACGGGTATCGGGGTTCATTACTATTTCTGGGGTGCAAGTAACGAAAGATTTGGGTCACGCTAAAGTATACTTTACTGTATTTAATGGTGATCCAGTTGAAACCGAGACGCTTTTGAATACAGCAGCCAGCTATTTGCGATCCGCGCTTGCCAGAACTGTTACGCTGCGAACTGTTCCGCAATTGCATTTTGTACATGACAAGTCGATTGAATATGGGATGCGCTTGAGTCGTTTGATCGATGAAGTGAATCCATCTGATGAAGATGAGTAAACGCGATATAAACGGGATCGTGTTGGTCAATAAGTCACAAGGACTCACGTCTAATGGGGTTTTGCAGCGAGTTAAACATCTCTTCCATGCTAAAAAGGCGGGGCACACTGGTAGTTTAGATCCAATGGCAACAGGGATGTTACCCGTCTGTTTCGGGGAAGCCACCAAGTTATCGCAGTTTATCCTGGATGCTGATAAATGTTACGAGGTGACGGGGCTGTTTGGTATTCAAACGAATACTGGTGATGCCATGGGCACAGTCATCTCTTCGACCGACCAATTTAATCTCTCTGAAGCAACTTTGCAAGATGCTTTATCTTCGTTTCGAGGTCCTATTCAGCAAATACCACCTATGCATTCGGCTTTAAAACATCAAGGTCAACCCCTATATAAATTAGCACGAGCAGGTGTGACCATTGATAGAAAACCACGCCAAATTTTAATTCATCAATTAACATTACTTGATTTTGATGGTCAGGTGATGAGATTGCGGGTTCGGTGTAGTAAAGGGACTTATATTCGAAGTTTGGTTGAGGACATTGGCCATTATGTTGGGGTCGGCGCGCATGTAACGCAATTGCATCGATCTTACACCGCAGGATTTGAACAAGATCCAATGTACACTTTAGACGATCTAGCCACCAAAGATCACAATCAATTAATGGATTGTTTGCTGCCCATGGAGTATGCAATTCAAACCATGCCACGGGTTGACCTAAGCGCTGAGCAAGCACGCATGATATATCAAGGCCGGGTGCTTGCTGATGTGAGTTCTGATGGTGCAGTCGGTTGCGTACAATTATATGAAAATGGCTGCGATTTTATCGGAATTGGGGAATGGACTGAAATAGGGGTATTGAAAGCCAAAAGACTAAAAGAGAAAAAATGACCATTTCGATGAATATTATAGGAACTGGCAAGGTTGCTAAAACTATCGCCCATTTGTTTGTGAAACAGCAACTGGTGAAAATTGCCGGTGTTTATAATCGCACTGAACAACATGCTGTAGATGCGATTGGATTTATCGGTGAAGGCCAATATTACCAACATATAGCAGATTTACCACACGCTGAGATGACGATGATAACCACATCTGATGATGTGATATCGTCCATCTGTCATTCTCTTTTTAACAATCAATCGCTTCAACAAAATGATATCATTTTTCATTGTAGTGGCTCATTGTCTTCAGATTGTTTACTGGCTTTGAAGGAGAAAGGTTGTTTGATTGCCAGTGTTCACCCCATGCGTAGTTTTCAGCAATCATCGCGCAGTGTCGAGGAATACCCAGGAACTTTTTGCGCACTGGAGGGTGATGAGGGGGCTTTGAGGGTTTTGTGGCAGATATTTGCCGAGATTGGCTCGATCATGCATGTGATTCAAAAGGATAAAAAAGCGATGTACCATGCCGCTGCGGTTTTTGCCTCTAACTATTTAGTCACGTTGGCACAACATGCTTTTCTTTGTTTGAATGAAGCGGGTGTCCAAGGCGAAACAGCGCGATCCTTGATTCACAGTCTGATGCACGGTACCATCAGTAATATAGAGAAAGTGAGCCAACCTCGAGATGCCCTGACGGGCCCTGTGCAGCGTGGAGATACGGCGGTTATCAATTTGCATTTAGCTGCTTTTAATAACCCGCAACAACAAGCGCTATATGCCTTTTTGGTCGAGGCAACTCGTTCGCTTTATTCAGGATAATAGCACATGCCACAAGTCATCTTCCGCTATTTGGCCAAAGAGGTATTGATTACTTTGCTTGCTTTGACCAGCATTTTGGTACTTATCTTTATGAGTAATCAAGTCATTATTTATCTCAACCGTGCGGCGACCGGTGTGATCCCTGGTATGCTGGTGGTAAAATTAATGATGCTTGAGCTACCTAATTTGTTGGCTTTATTACTCCCGCTGGGTTTTTATTTTGCTTTGCTCTTGGCGTACGGGCGCTTATATAGCGAAAGTGAGATGACGGTATTATTTGCCTGTGGCTTTAGTGATGGGCGGTTACTTCGGCATAGTTTAGTGATGGCATCGGTGGTTGGTTGTTTGACTGCTTTTATGATTTCTATCACCCCTCGAATCGCATTTGAACGTGCACAATTACTACAAACAACAGGTATCCAAACATTGATACAAACCATTGTTCCAGGTCGCTTTCGGGCTATTAAAGGTGATTTAGATGTTTTTTACGTTGAATCAATGAATAGCCAGCACACAGAAGCCCGTCACATTTTTTTAGCAAGAAACATTAGTCAACAGGGGCGCTTGCATTGGGACATTGTGTGGGCGGATAAAGCACGCGTAAAAAACGATCATCTTTCAGGTGAAAATTATTTGGTTTTAGAACAAGGCCAAAAATATCAAGGGACTGCTGGACAAGCTGATTATGAAGTGGCTCACTTTAAACAATATCAAGCCCGATTACCTCACCCGCATATTGCGGTGAAACATGATATCAGAACGGTACCTTTTATGGACTTGTGGCCATTGAATAATCCTGATTTAAAAAAAGCAGCTGAATTACAATGGCGGATCTCAATTCCGTTGATGCTTTTGCCGTTAACGTTGGTTGGGGTGGCCTTAAGTCGAGTCAATCCACGTGGTGGAAAATACGAAAAGTTGCTACCGGCAGTTGTTTTGTGTGTTGTTTATGCCAATTTTATGTTTATTTCGCGTGATTGGATTGGTGATGGCAAAATACCGGTTTGGTTGGGGATGTGGTGGTTACATCTTCTGGTTTCCCTACTTGGTTTGTGGCTTCTCCGGCGAGCAAGGATGGTGAGATGAGACTAAAATTGGTCGAACGTTATATCATCAAAACGGTACTCGCTGCTATTCTATTAGTCATATCCATGTTAACTGGTCTGCAAATTTTTATTTTATTTGTCAATCAAATCGGCGATTTAGGGAAAGGAGAGTATGGCATTGCGCAAGCGGTGATGTGCGTTTTGTTGGGAACGCCCTATCAGGTATATTTGTTTTTCCCCATGGCCAGCTTGTTGGGAGGTTTGATTGGGCTTGGTATCATGGCAAATCATCGTGAGCTGGTTGTTATGCGCGCCGCTGGTTTATCAATTGGTCAGGTTACATTCATTATCTTTAAAGTCGCAGTCATTTTAATCATGTTCATGACGTTGCTAGGAGAGATTGTCCTGCCCAAATTGGTATTATTAGCGAACGAGTATAAAATACAAGCCATGTCAGCGGGGCAAGCATTACGAACCGCGCAGGGCTTCTGGTTAAGACATCATGATGATTTTATTGCGATCGGTCAAGTGTATCCCAGTACATTGAAAGACATTCAGCAATTTCATTTTAATGAAGCGCATCAATTACAGTATATTCGATATATTCAGACTTTAAATTATGTGGATGGGCATTGGTTGGCCCATGGCATTGAGACAACCGAATTGCAAGCAAACCGGACCAAGACCTATCATCAAGAAGAAATGATTTGGGAGCTTTCATTAAAACCTCGCCTTTTAAATATCAGCTCGAATGAACCGGATGAAATGACGTTGCCTGAATTACATCAATTTATCAAGATCCAACAATTAAGTCATCAAGTGACCCAAAATTACAAATTGGTTTACTGGCAACGCATTGCCCAGCCATTTACCACCATGGTCATGATGATGCTTGCGATACCTTTTATTTTTGGGCCATTACGCTCATCGACCATGGGATCAAAATTATTGTTAGGGGCGACTGTTGGCTTTGGTTTTTACATTATGAATCACTTTTTGGGTTCCTTAAGTCAAATTTATCAATTTTCTTCTATGGTAGCCGCCCTTGGACCCACGGTTATCTGTGGTGCATTAGGCGTATATTTGATGAAGCGGGTTCACTGACCCTGGCAGAAACGATACTGGTGTAAGCAGCAGGGTAGAGGTCTTTCACCAACACGCAAGAAGCCCTCCTGGCACGCTCGATCCCCGATAGTTGTCCCAACCAACACCTCTTGCCGACAACATCTATACCTTACCGCGGTAAAGACTGGGTTGTTGAAGACAATGAATTTTTTGGTTCAGTGTCTTTTATGATCTCTGCTTTCATATTCTTTTTAGCATCAAATAGCGTAAAGGGCCCGCTTAGTTTAGGAATCGGGTTGGGGGCGACAAGTAAATCTTTATTCTGAAGCCATGTTTTACGTGCGTTAGCCTGTGCGCCTACAATAATATTGGCTTCAGAGCCTGAGGCGTCTCCAGCAACCATGATATGATGCGGTCTATCAGACATACTATCTGCCACAATAGGTATTTTTGCTGGATCAGAAAACCCCAATGCACAAATCACCATATCAACATTTGCAATGGTATGATGTGATGTTTTTTCGTGGTCTAATGGTCGTGCTTCTCGCGGCAAACCACGAGCTAATTGGCGCAAATCTGGGTAAGAACGAATCACGTTGTGATACTTGAATTCATATTGCTTGACGTGTAATGTCAAGCGATCATCAGTCTGAGCGGTGATACTCGACACTTCGATCAAATGATTGGTTTTTCCTTGAATGTATTGCACCTCTTCTTTGCACAGTGTATTTTCTTTGGTGGGTGCTTGGGATGGTGACGGGTAAGCATCCAGCAAGCCGCGTTCTTGATTTTTTGTTCCTCTGACCAGAATATTTAATCCACGGGATAAGCTGTGATGTGACTGATTAAAATAGCGTGCGACCCAGCGAATAACATCTTGCGCCGTATCGCCGCCCCCAACCACAACAATTTTTTTACCGCGGGGATCCATGCTTTGAAAATGTTGTGTTATCAAATCTTCTCGTGCATCCGCAGTCATTGATGGATTATCAGCCAGCACTTGTGCAATCTTATTCGCAGCTTTTAAAAAATCAACGGCTTGAATGATGCATTGTTTTTGTTTGATACCCAGATTTTTTGTTACTTGAATTGGTAGGTTTTTGGGTGAACCGGAACCGACACAAAGCGCGACAACTTGCGACTCGTTGTGCAGGCTGGCAATGATCTTCCTCATGGGATCGTTCTGAATGGTATATTCTCGCAGCCGCGGATGAAACACAATATCGCTGTTTAAGTGTAACTCCAAACCCAAGGCTTTTAAACGCAAGAAATCTTCCTCAATGTAGCGCTTATTAAATTTATGGGCAGGGATACCATCAGCCAACAAGCCACCAGGCGTAGATGATTTTTCATACATACGAACCTTGATTCCCTCACGCAAGGCGTCGAACGCCAATTGCATCCCAGCCGGACCGGATCCAATAATAATCAACTGTTTGTCGCCTTGATGCGGCCGCCGTCTCTGGCGAAACGCAGGCTTAAACCCTTGCATCGCCTGTTCATAATGCTCAAAACGGCTTGAAACATCGGTTTTTGTTCCATCAAACCATCCCAAACTACGACCGATTTGAAATAAATAATACTCTATATTTTTTATATGCACTGGTTCACCAACAGGTTTTCCTCCTCTGAGCTGATTTGCGTCACCTCTGGTTGGAATAGACTCTGTGCATGCATCTTCGCAAGGGGCCGGGCAAGCTGCTCCCGTGTATGCTATAAAGGGCGAGGCTTCGATTTGCACTTCAAATGCTTGGCGCAAAGCCCGCCATTGCTCCAAGTTCAGCTCTATCCCTGGCTCCAGTGATTGAAGACGTTTAAGTAGTGAATTGATGGTATTGATCGATTTGCCGCTGGGGCAGCCAGTCTCTACGTTATCCCCCCCAGCACAAGATTGTGCGCGACATCCAGAACAACCCTGTGCATCGATATTCAATGCAGAAACATAACGGTTGATGTGCAGTAATGCATCATCAAACACTTCGTCCAATCCTCCCTCAATGTTACTCAAGCGTTGAGTTACCGTTGATTCATGTTTAGGCGCTTTGGGGCGCACCTCGAGGAGTGAAGGGGGAGGGCTTTTAACAGCAGTTGTTGGATGACGTTCAAATAGTTTTTTTAGTAAAAATTCAGAAAATAGTGCTTTTATCGGTTTATATTGAACGCACTGGCGTAACGCCAGTCGATTTTCTAAGGTTAATTTCGATAATGTTCCTGGATTGAATAACGTATGAATTTGTTGCTGGAGCCATGCTTGCATCCCGCAGGTCAATGGAGACTGACGCAGTTTGTAGGTTTTTAAAACATCAATCAGTGCCCGTGGTGTGTTGATCAAGTCAAGTGATTTGGGAATGAGTACTTTAAAGTGATTGATATCAAATGTTGCTAAAACTTCACGTGCTTTGATGGAATCTGTTGCTGCAAGATGATCTCTCAACAACCCGATAATAGCCGTTTCATAACCTGCCAGCTCCTCAGGATTTGCCGGGCGGACATCCTCAGAGTAATTGATGCTATGATGTGGGTCATAGACAAATACAATGCCTCCCATGGCGCTATTGCAAAGACCAGGTCCTGCTTGACCTAAGATCATACCTGTTCCAGATGTCATGTATTCGAACGCAAGATCTCCCGCGCCTTCAACGACAATCTCCGCACCTTTTAGCAACACGCCCAATCGATGGCCAACGATCGCGTTAACAAATATTTTGCCCCCAGTTGCACCAAAAGCCATGACATTTCCTCCACCGCTATTATGATCACCACGGTATTTTTGCGATTCGAACGGGGTTTTTAAAACAAATATCCCACCTGTCATGCTTTTAACACAGCCATCGAGCACTGAGCCTTGATGGGTTATTGAAAGGCCTGGAGGTAATACAAAGCCGAAACTTTGGCCAGCGGGGCCGGATGTATTTAGTTGAATGTGTGAGCCTGGATATTTCTCCAAGTGTTCGACAAAACGTCCCGCTAAACGTGCGCCAAAACTGCGAACCGTTGTATCCAGGACGATGGGCGGCAGTACGATATTGGCCATTGGATTTTCAGCAAATTTTTGTTCAATGACACTCGCCAATTGGTCTTCGAGTTGGCGCGTGGTCATTTTGGCTGTACGGCGCTCTAATGCTTGTAAGATACTATGATTATCAATCCAGCTAGGCCGTTGGTTTTTTTGTAGTAGGATTGATAAGTCAAAACATGAATCAAGTGGTGCGACTGATCGCTGCAATAAATCCACACGCCCTCGCAACTGAGAGAGATCCTCCACGGCAAGCAATTCTAATAGTTCTTGAATTGCCGCAGCCAAATTGACGAAATAACGTTCCGTGTTGAGTTGGTCCCCTTTGAATAAGTGTCCGTCAGTGGCTACGCCAGGCTGGCAGCTATGATTGCAGGTACGCTGCATTTTGCAACCCAGTGTGAGCATTGCCGTTGTGCCAAACTCAAACAAATCCGCACCTAAAATCGCTGCGATGATCACATCTCGGGCGGTTTTGAATCCACCGCTGACACGTAATTGCACAAGATCTCTCAAACCTGATTGAATCAACGCTCGATTAATCGAGACCAGCGCCAATTCTGCCGGCATTCCCGTATGCTTGATGCTTGACTGTTGCGCCGCGGCAGTTCCACCTGAGTTGCCAGCTATGTTAATGATATCGGCGCCCGCTTTTACAACGCCGACCGCGATGGTATCTATGCCTTCTGAAGCAACCAGTTTTACGGCGACTTTGACACCAGGCGCAACTGATTTAATGTCATAAATCAGTTGGTCAAGATCCTCGATAGAATAAATATCATGATGGGGTGGTGGACTGATAAAATTAAGGCCTGGCAACCCCCCGCGTTGAGCTGCAAAACGAACCGATACTTTTGTTCCGGGTAATTCACCACCCTCGCCAGGTTTAGCTCCTTGTCCTATTTTTATTTCCATCTCTATTGATTCAACAATTTGTCGAGCACTGACCCCAAACCGGCCGGATGCAATTTGCTTGCTTCTTGTAGATAAAAGGTACGATCGTAAATCACCTGGGTCTTCACCCCCTTCACCTGAGGCAGACATCGCACCAATGGCATTCATTCCACGAGTAAGGGTCTCATGCGCGCCGATTAATTCGGGATTATCAGGGTTTGTGACTGTCAACGCGCCTTGGCTCATGCTGCCACTGAACAAGCGAGCTCGAATGGATGCTTGCTTTTCGAGCGCATTGGCACGAACGGGTAATCGTTTTTCATCAATGACAATCTGAAAATAATCTCTTAAGGTAGTTGGGTTTGCATGACTGTACTCTTCGATGAGACGTAACATTTTTCGAAAGCCAGGCCCAGGTTGGATGGTTTCAAGATAATCCGGGGGATAAATACCTGGCAAAGGCCCTTCGTCTTTTTTACGCGGATCCAAAAAGCCTTGCTCAGGACTAAACAAACTGCGATCTGAAACAAAACCTGGATATCCTTTCCGTTCTAAAATTAAATCCATTTGCCATACTTTGGCTCGGAGATCCTCTGCTTTTAACCAATCGGTAAAGGCATTGACGACGGCAGGACCGTAACCATGAGGTATACCGTCTTTCTCCGGCATATAGGAACCCGACCGGGGTAACAACACAAAATCATGTGCTTGTTTATATGCTTGTTGATGGCGCAAAAATAAATTTGCTGCAATGTGGGCTAGTTTAAGTCCTTTAAGTGGCGAATAGATCCCTTGAAATATCCAGGCAAGGCTTGGTTCATCATGATTCGATAGCAGATCTGAACTAAGATCTAATCCCAGTGCTGCAATTAAATGTCCATTGATATAATTATTGACATCGGTAATGCCAACTTTACCCATTGTTTTTAAAAGGCACTTATCCAAGGCTTTTTGATAATTATTGATAGATTGTTCCACATTCTCAGCAAATAATTGTTCAATTTTTTCATACCCTCCTCGAGGGTAAATGGCCTTGGCCCCCATGGCCAATAACATGGCTGCCTGGTGCGGACCAGAAATTTGATATGAATCCATTATCAAAGATACCCGTCTTATTAGACGTGTTTGTTCTAAGTGTCTTCGCACAGCAGCAATTGCGATGAGATCTGGAACAAACCCTCGTTCTGCTCCAGCATGACGGTCACTGAGAATGATAACACCAGAACCCTGGCTCAAAACCAGTTGTTGTGCATCAAGTGCTAATTGTTTAATGGCTTGATTTAATAGACGAGTATATTGTTCGAGCGAACAATCAGTGGGGATTGCGAAACTGAGATCTAGTACATGAGGGTTTATCCATGGATTAGAAATAAGCCTATTCATCGCTTGTGGTGTCAAGATGGGTGATGCCAGATCCATCTGTTTGGGATTATCAACCGAACCCACCATCGCTCCTAAGGTAATCGACAGACTAAAACGATCCCGTTCTTTAATCGAGTCCAACGAGGGTGCTGAGACTTGGGCAAATAATTGGTGAAAAAAATAAGAAATATGGAGCGGCTTGCCAGCGGTATGCAAGGGATTTGTATCATCTCCCATCGCACCGAGACGTTCATGTCCATGATTAGCCATATAGCGCACACCGTATTCTTCTGATTCGTAATCCCAACCCGCGCTGTATAAATGTTGGTTCAATGCAATGATCGATCGCGGCGGTTGAGATTTTTGATGTGTCTCGATCCAGTGAGCCGGGCCAGATAATGATTCTAACTGATGTTGAAACCAGCGAGGGTTGCTTTCCCCATATCTTTTATGCACCAACTTGAGTATCTCGGCTGTTTTTAATATGTCGCCTTGGGGTGTTATCATGATCATTCCGCCAGGCTCTAAATGGCCTTTTTGTATAATTTTTTGGCCGTCGTTATGGTGGCTTAAGTAATCATCCGATGCCGCATGAAACTGTTGTCCTTTTTCAGTTTCAATCAAAGCCCAGCGAGAGGGGCGCAATCCCATTTGATCAAGCGCGGCGATAAACCCATCACCAAATCCACCCACCCAAAAAGCTGGGCCGTTGTAAGGAATGCGTTCGCGTGCAAAAACTCGTAACATGGCACGTTCATCTTCCGAGTTTTGCTCTGATGGTTTTGGCGAGAAAAGTCGAATGACGGCTTCGGGGAATGAGATGTTTTTCATCAGTATTTGATTGGCAACATCAACATCAAATTGCATCGAATCGGATAATGATTTATCCGGGTGAATCCCCGAGAATTGTTTGGCTTCTAGCTCACTGCTCATATCGCTGGCATTGGTTCCCACCGAATTAAATTCACCATTGTGCATACCAAAAAAAATACAGGGTTGAGCATTTCTCCATTGTGGATTGGTGTTGGTTGCAAAGCGTCCATGAAAGCCTACTGCAGAAGCGGTAAAGTTCTGATTAGACAAATCCTGATAAAAATCACCCATGTGTTTAGGACGAATCATGCCTTTATAGACCACAGAATCTGAACTTTGTGAAACAATATCAATGGGTATACCCTGGGCCCGCGCATCATGGTAGATTTTAAAACTGGCGGTCAAAGCTGTTTTTTCATCAATCGCAACAGTTGTTTGCATTTCTGCCGGACGTTGGCGCGGGGCATCCATCAGAATGGCTTCCCATATGCTGGGTTTTTTTTCGCGTGCCATTCTCGAAAGCACATCCAGGTTAACCGATGTGTCCATGTCGCGCCAGGCAACCACAACAAGACCAGCGTTTGCCACACTGCGTTCAATGAGCGCTTTCGCTTGAGAAATCTGGTTGGTTGGTAAAAAATATCGCCCGATGATGAATTGTTTTGGGGATAAGGTGACGTCAATCAGGGTACTTCCTTTGGGCGATTGAAATTCACCGATATTAATTTTGTGATTATAAAAATCAACAGGCAGGCCAAAAAAACGTAGTCCAGATCCATCACTTTCGTGGGTGACCGGATTGAGTCCAGATCGATACTCAAAACGTGATAAACCTTCCACACCATCACGCACCAACTGATGATCACTTTTACCAAGATTAACAATTAAACCCACGCCACAAGCCGAGCGTGGGCGTTGTTTAAATCGAGGAAATGTCTTGGGTAGGTAGATTTTTGGCATCGAAACATCCTGTTGTTGATATAAATCAGCAATCCTAATGCATCGAGTATTGTTTTGACAATCAATTTTTTACAGACTATTTGGGTTTATGAATTTTTGTATTATTCGTAACTTCCCAGGTACATCAGGTTCAGGACGACGTGGAATCAATTTGATTTAATTAAAATCAATCTTATCCACAATCTAGGGTAAGTTACTATTATTCTTAAATTCATTGATATTCAATTCAGCTTGTTGTGCTTCTGACCAAGCAAAAAACAAGAACGGTTTACCCTTGGTTTTTAGGTTTTTCTTATGCCAATGATCATGCGCCAAAAGGACCAGGCCTGGAATCACGGTGATACAGGCAAGAAGCATTCCGACTGCATTACAGAGTGTGTTGAGACGAGCATACCGTTCTTGGCGTAATATCCGCAATTCGTTTTGTTCAATCTCTGCTATGGCTTGTAAAATCAAGTCAGAAGACAAGGTGAATCGATTGTCTTCAAGGGGCTTTAATTTTTTTATTATCTGCTCGATCGCTTGTTTACAGAGCGGATTAACAGCTCTATTTTCTAAAGTCGTTATTGAGGCGATGAACTCATGAATAGAGTCGGATAGCTTGATAGAATGGAGTCTTTTCTGGAGTATATCAAATATGTGTTGATTTAACCCTGAAATGCCGCTTCCATTTTTTGCTGAAACTGGATAATAATCCTTGATCCTGTGTTTTATACAAAATGCACTGACTGCTTCTGGCGTGACCGTTGATTCGCCGTGTTCGGGGGGGTGTTGAGTCATTTCATTGGAAACATGGTTTGGATTAATTAAATCTGATTTGGTGCTGACTAAAGTAATATGTGCTGTGCTGGTTTCTCCGCGAATATAATTGATTTCCAATTCTAGTTTTTCAAATGAACTGTTAGTGGCCTGATCGAATACCAGCAAAATATGATCGGCGCTTTTTAACTCACGATTCGATAGGGGACGAAAAGCTTCAGTGGTTGATGTATCAAGAAATAAAAGACCGATAGAGCGGCCATTTTCCCTCGATTCTTCCAATGAATGTGACACCCAATTAACAGCTTTTGTCGGTATGTAGTTATCTGAATACTCATTGGTTAAGAGTTTTTGAAACAATTGTGTTTTTCCCACGCCAGAACCGGTATTTGGTTGGCCACTCCATAGAACAACGTGATAATATAAAAAAGCCGATTTGTCTTTCAACTTTATTAACCAATTTTATAACATATGTCAATTATAGCTTTTTTTCGGGCAATTTTGCATTACACTGATATTTATTAACTTTGTACACGACAAAAAATAAAAGGCTAGAAATTTGTCGTCCCCGCGCAGGCGGGGATCTATGCTGGTAGCTGCATTATGCCACACAAAAAATAGATTCGCGCCTTCGCGGGAAAGACCGTATCATTTTTGTCGTGTACAAAGATTTATTAAGACAAAAAAGGTTTCGTGCAGGCTGCATTCAAATCTGAGCTTTCTCTAAGCGTGGGTATACCCCCCGAGTAGTTTATTGCTGCAACCAGCCACTTAAAACTTCAATGATTTTTTTAGCTTGATCTTCGCTTGAGATATTAAATTTTGACTTTTGCCAATATTGGTTATTGCGCTTTTGATAGCGGCGAATGGTGTATTTGACGGGTCCAAAATCTTGCTGGGCGTTATCCCAGTCTTGATAACGGTAAAGAATGGTTGTCCACGCACCTTTTGACAAGACATATTTATCTAGTTCACGTGTTTTTTCAACTTGATCTTCAGAAAAGGCAATGGTTAAATCATCAACTGTTTGGGTCATGAGATTGGCTCGATGAGAATATTAGTTGATGGATTGTAATATCCCATTGGTAAATGTCAAGGTGATGCTTGGTTGGTATTGATTGATAATGTAAATCCATACTTGGGGATTCTGACTAGCAGGTATAGGTCTATTAATATAGGTGTTATTGACAGTCGTTGGTGAACCACACGCATTGTATACTTTAGCAATGCTATCGCCAATTTGCACGGCGCCTCCTTGACAAGCGCTCAGCGCGTTGGTACTTGAGCCATTGAGCTTGATTGAGGTGACTTGGTTATTAATTAAGTCAAACTGCATCGAGATACCTTGTGCGCCACTGGGAAGAGACCACATTTGATACAATGGCTCGATTCCCGGATAATAAAACAGCGCCCCAGGATTTAATGTAGTGTAGATAAGCTGGGTCACGGGGATTTGCTGAAAAACAGGATTGGTCGTGGTTTTCGTTGTTTGTCTTGTCGTTGGCTGACCACAGGCAGCTAATACTTGGGATTCAGTCATGCCAAGATCAATGTATGCACCATTCTGTGAGCAATAGTAGGATCCAGCGGCGTTTGCCATCAGCGGATACATCAGCAAAGCAGTCAATAGATGTCGTTTCATAGTAAGAACGGGATAACAGAATCGTACTTACAGTATAGTCTGCTTTTCAAAAAATGGGTACATGTGTTCAAATATCGAACCTAACCCTACGCTAAATTGGCTCTTTTTTAAAATAGCTAGTACAATCTGGCGCTTCAAACACCGGTTTAAAAAACTCATGAAATTATTGACAAAGAATTCACAAGGCCAAGCTTGGATTTTGTACCGCCGTTTGCTTGGTTTTGTTAAACCATTTTGGCCTGTCTTGTTGCTTGGCATTCTTGCTAATATTATTTATTCACTGATTGATGCGGGCTTGACCTATATGTTGAGACCATTTTTGGATAAAGGCCTCATTCAGATTGACATGCACTTCGTGAAACAAATTCCTTTGATTATTCTACTCGGTGTCACCATCCGAGGGGCAGTCAGCTCGATAGGCAGTTATTGTATGACATGGGTCGCTCGTTCTGTGGTTAATGTACTTCGTCAGCGCGTCTTTAAGCATATCATTCAATTACCAGCCTATTATTACGATACCGCTACCTCTGGTCAGTTGCTGTCTAAAATTTTGTATGACGTGGAACAAGTCGCTCAAGTAAGTGCCGATGCATTAACTGATTTTGTGCAAAATACTTGCTTGGTAATTGGGCTTTTAAGTGTCATGATGGTTATTTGTTGGCAGTTATCGCTCATGTTCTTGATAACCATTCCATTCATTGGCATGGTGGTTAATTTTACCAACAAACGAATCCGTCGAATCAGCCATCGTGTTCAAAAATCGATGGGGCAAGTGACTGAAATTGCGGCTGAAGCCATTGAGGGTTATCGAGTGTTGCGTATTTTTGGTGGGGCGCAGTATGAAACTGATAAATTCTATCAGGCAACGGAGGGCTCTCGTCGGCAAGATATGAAAGTGGCTATCAGCAAAGCGATTAATGTTTCGTCTGTTCAATTTATCATTGCGATTGGTATCTCGACTATTATTTTTGCAGCCATTCAATTATCTACGGTGATGGTGGTCAGCGCCGGTTCATTTTTAGCAATTATTGCGGCGATGTTGCAGCTCATTAAGCCTTTAAAAACATTGGCAAATCTTAATGCCGCTATTCAGCGCGGTTTAGCCGGTGCTGAAAGTGTATTTAATTTGTTAGATCACCCCCTCGAGTCGAAAACAGGGCAATCATTCGATTCAAAACAACCCTGTGCCGTCGCTTTCAACCAGGTATCTTTCGCTTATCGTCCTGGGGTTGAGATTTTAGAAGGGGTGAGTTTTTCCATCAATGCTGGAGAAACTGTTGCGTTGGTTGGTCATTCTGGCAGTGGTAAAACAACCATCGCCAGTTTGCTACCGCGCTTTTATGAGGTGACATCGGGGCAAATTACCATCAATGACATTCCCATTGATTCACTGTCTTTACCCAGTTTACGTCAATGTTTTGCTATGGTAAGTCAGGATATTATTTTGTTTAATGATACCATTGCGAAGAACATCGCGTATGGTTGTTTTAATAGCAGTCAACAAGAAGTAATCGATGCGGCACGTTTGGCTTATGCCGATGAATTCATTATGGCTTTGGAGCATGGATATGATACCGTGATCGGTGAAAACGGTGTTCTGTTGTCCGGCGGACAACGACAACGGATAGCCATTGCCCGGGCTATACTAAAAAATGCACCTATTTTAATCTTGGATGAGGCAACGTCTGCCTTGGATAATGAATCAGAACGTTATATTCAAGCAGCGCTGGAACAGGTGATGAAAAACCGAACCACGCTGGTGATAGCACATCGATTGTCTACCATTCAGCATGCGGACAAAATTATTGTGTTAAACCAAGGGCGCGTGGTAGAGATGGGATCTCATCAAGATTTGCTAGGCAAACGCGGCTATTACACCCAATTATACCAGCTCCAACACCAGCAGATAGATTATGCGAATGCAGTTGCATAGAATACTCAATTTTATTTGGTACCAGAAACATCCTGCGAGATGGTTATTGTGGCCTCTGTCTTTATTGTATCAAGTGGTGGGTGGAGTTCGTCGACGTTATTTGCAATGTTTTAAGCAACAGGCGGTTGATGTGCCAATTATTGTGGTTGGTAATTTAACGGTTGGGGGTGTTGGTAAAACGCCCTTGGTGATAGCGTTGGCCCATGCATTTCAAGCGCGCGGCCTGCGTGTGGGCATTGTGAGTCGTGGTTATGGTGCTAAAATCAAACAATTTCCCCACGAAGTGGCGTTAACCGATGCAGCCGAGCAAGTTGGTGATGAACCGCTGTTGCTGGCGAAGAGAACAAAATGCCCAGTGGTTATTGCTCCTAAACGCGTTGCAGCAGTTCGCCATTTGATCGACCATCACCACAGTCAAATTATTATTAGCGATGATGGCTTGCAGCACTATCGAATGGGGCGTACCATAGAAATAGTCGTGGTAGACGGGACACGCGGATTTGGAAATGGACTGTGCTTGCCTGCTGGCCCGATGCGCGAGACGGTGCGCCGTACGAGTGAAGTCGATTTTGTGATAACCAATGGGTCAACTAAGCAAGATATCGCTCACAGATATCATTATGCAATGGAGTTAATACCCGGCGACTTGATGCGGGTACTCGATAATCGTTTAACGGAGTGGCATGAAATCAAGTGCCGAGTGGCAGCAGTCGCAGGAATTGGTTATCCGGAGAGGTTTTTTGAGACATTGGTATCCTGTGGCGTGCTGTTTGAGCCATACCCGTTCCCAGATCATCATCAATTCAAACCAACCGATTTCTCAATGCCACAAAAAGCAGTGGTGATGACAGAAAAAGATGCGGTAAAATGCTTGTCGTTTGCGACCGAAACCATGTATTTTTTACCAGTTGAGGCAAAATTAAGCGAGTCTTTTTGGCAGGCATTGTGGGCCCGTATAAAATCTGAGTAAGGCGCGTTTTAATAATAAGAATCATATGAACAAATTACTGATGAGTTTGATCCCGATAATATTGAGTGCCATGATATATGCGGGCGAGCCGAATGAAGATTACCCCGGGTTTTTCCCAACTGGCGCCACCCAGGTGAATTGGGTTTTTACAGGGTCGGTTGCTAATGAAAGCGGTGAAAATTTTAATTATTTATTCCAATTACAACGCGATCATGATGATTTTCATGTAACCGTTGCCTTGTTTGATGCTCAAACAAAACGCATTTTGTTTCAAGAAACACGTGATACCACGATTGAGAATGCTCATCTTAATAATTGGTCTGTTGGTGATACTTTTTTGCGTTTTAATCCAATTAATGACAGTTGGATTTTTGGTATGCAGGACCAACATAAAAAAGGGTTTAATTTTAAAGTTGATATGTTAAGTCAACCTGACCATGAACCGGTAACTCGATACTTTCGCCACGGTGTTTCTTTTATTGTGGTACAAACTGGTCAGTTAAATGGGCATATTCGACTTGATGAAGGAAAAGAACAGTTTGTGACTGCTCAGCATGCCTGGTTTAGGCAGATTTGGTTAAGTGGTAAAGCCAATTCTGTCATTTCTCCAAATACCGGACCAATAGATGGTTTGATAGAACCACCTCTTTCTGAACCCGGGGGATTCAACCGGTCAGTCAGCCTGGAAAAACTGCCGCAGCTCACCGGGTTATTATGTCGTTTTAATGACGGGAGTGGTTTGTATTCAATTAAGGTTATGGAAGCCAATGCTGTGCGTGGTGCGGTTGCTGGTTTTTATGATGGCATGGGTGTTGCCTCCGCTATTTCCCAATTTATTTATATAGAGCAAAAACAGCCAGATTCTTGGTTGATACGGATAACGTCTCCTAAGATGCAAATGGTTTTATCAGATATAACTCAGCAAAATAGTGTGTTATCTGGTTTTATTACTGAAAAAAATAAATCAGGGTTTTGTATGATGAGTCAAGATCGCATGAGTTTATAGAATTGAATCGGCTTGGTGTGGGGTGCCAATGACTTCAATTTTTTTTCCTGGTAAATAGCAAACTAAAATGCAGGCGGTTAATAAACAACCGGGTAAAATTAATAGCGATGTCTGATAATCCGCTAAAGTATATACCCCTTTGTTGCTCACTGATTCAAGCATATAGCCAATGAGCGGCTGGAGCACTGGGGTTGTGACGATGGCCAATGTATTTGTAAATCCGGCGCAGGTTGAACGTGTTTGTGATGATGGAGCGAGCTCGTTGCTAATCGGGTAGGCAAGGAGGTAGGCCCCACAACTTAAGCCCAAGATTAACATCAGTCCTCCCATGGTCGCGATATAGGCGGTTGGTAAATAAATTACAGCAAGTAATAGCAGTGCGCTGATCGAGCATGATGAAATAATAATCAAATTTCGGTTTAACAATTTTTCTGACAAGAGTCCAAATAAAGGGCAGCTAAAAGCTGTTCCTAAGAAAAAAAGGGCATTAATTAAACTCGCTTGGCGAAGGGTACAATTTAATTTGATCTGCAAGAAGGGGATGGCCCATAAAGCGCCAAAAACAGTCACGAGAGCAAAACTTAAACCAATAAATAGTCCATTAATCCACAGTAGTTTATTAAAGAGTACTTCCCTGAGCTGTATGGAGTAATTGGTTGAATGAATACCGAATTTTGTTTCATTTGGAATATAGCGCCAGCAACAGCAAGCAATGATTGTTGCGAACAGGGCAGCGACATTGATAAAAGTACGCCAACCATATTGTAAGATTAAGCAACCCATTCCAGTAATACCGAGTACGGTGACTAAAAAGCTGAATGTCTCTGTCAAGCCAATTAAAAATGCAAACTTTCTCAGTGGATAGTGTTGGCGAACTAAATGAGTTAAACCAACAAAAGCAAAAGCCGAGCCAATGCCGATGCAAGAACGGCCAATGTATAAACCAATCAAGTGATGACTTGCAGCAAATATAATACAGCCCAAACTGCAGAATAGCGCGCTTATTGTCAAAATGGGGCGAGGATTTTTGCGATCAAAGACCAAACCAACCGGAATTTGTAAACAAGTGTAGATAAAATAGAATGAACTACTTAAGATGCTGGCAGTTAACGGGGAAAGTTGCATATCATGCATGATTGCCCCAATGACCACCCCGGATGATAGTTGAAGAAAAAATTGCAATAAAACGAAAGCAGATCCGACTAGCCAAATGCTGGGGTTATTAGGGAATACCCGTTGTGAAAACTTCGAAATCATCAGTAGGTTACTCTTTTAAATCGCATCGAACATTGCAAAAAATGTCGAAAGGTCCGCTATTTTGATTAACCTCGCTTCTTGCTCTGCGCGATTTTTATATTCGATTGATTGATTGGCTAAATGGCGATCACTGATGACAATTCGATGAGGGATACCAATTAGATCGCTGTCTGCAAATAAAACGCCGGGACGTTCTGCACGATCGTCTAGTAAAACATCGATACCTCGTTGGCAACAGATCTGATATAACTCTTCTGCTGCTGCTTTCACTTCATCGGATCGGTGCGCATTGATTGGGATGATAACCAGCTGAAATGGAGCGATACTCAGTGGCCAAATAATACCTTGATCATCATGATGCTGTTCGATTGCCGCTGCTACGATCCGAGAAATACCCAAACCATAACAACCCATGATCATTGTTTGTAGTTGTCCGGATTCATTCAGCACCTCGGCATGCATGGCTTTGGCATATTTGTCACCTAATTGAAAAATATGACCGACTTCAATACCGCGACACGCTTTGAGTGTACCCTGTCCATCAGGACTCGAATCACCTTCTTTGACCTGACGTAAATCGGCCACATCCTGGTTGGTGGTATCTCTATTCCATACCACGTGAATATAGTGTTTATCTAGTTGATTGGCGCCGCAAGCAAATGATGGCAAAACCCGAGCATGATGATCAACAATCACAGGAATTGGTAGCTGGACAGGTCCGATAGATCCAAAAGCAAGCCCCAGTTTTTTTTCAACTTCGGTTTGATCGGCGAAGCGCAAGGGCATTTTCACCCAAGGATGTTTTGCTGCTTTGATGGCGTTCACTTCATCATCACCGCGCAAAACAAGCGCAACAAGTGGCTCATCTGCTCCTTCAACGATTAATGTTTTAACCATCGCTTGTGGTGACAAACTCAAGTACTCAGCCACTTCTTTGATGGTTTTTTGATTGGGGGTGGCGACGATTTGCATGGCTTGAGATGCCCGGTTTGGCGGGATGTTTGGTCTAAGGCTGGTTGCTTGTTCACTATTGGCTGCATAAGATCCAATGTCACTATAAAATATTAAATCTTCACCGGTATCTGCCAATACTTGAAACTCATGAGAAATTGCTCCTCCTATGGCGCCTGTATCTGCTTCGACAGCACGATATTTCAATCCCATTCGGTCAAATATCCTAGAATAAGCCTGATACATTGCGTCATAGGTCTTTTGCAAGCTCTCAGTTGTTAAATGAAAAGAATAGGCATCTTTCATAATAAACTCTCGAGCACGCATTACCCCAAATCTAGGTCTAATTTCATCTCGAAATTTGGTTTGAATTTGATAAAAATTAATGGGTAATTGTTTATAAGATTTTAATTCTTGGCGCATTAAATCGGTGATGACTTCTTCATGAGTCGGGCCGAAACAATACTCGCGTTGATGACTATCACGCATGGTTAGGAGCTGATCGCCGAATGTTTCCCATCGCCCAGTTTCTTGCCATAACTCGGCGGGTTGAATCGAAGGCATTAATAATTCGATAGCACCTGTTCGGTTCATTTCCTCGCGGACTATTTTTTCAACTTTTCGCAATACTTTAAGACCCAAAGGCAACCACGAATAAAGCCCTGAAGCTAATTTTCGAATCATCCCGGCGCGAAGCATCAGTTGATGTGAGCTAATTTCAGCATCGTTCGGTGTTTCTTTTAGGGTGTTGATGGGCCAGTGTGATGTGCGCATAATATTTCCTATTCTTTGTCGGTCGGTACACGATTTGCGGCAATCAAGATTTTTCGTAATTTTTCTGCAAGGGGGAAAGAATGAGGTGCATCTAATTGACCGAGGAAAGGTGAAAAATCACCAAACTCAACATCCCCCGTATTGACTTCATACAACGCGCCGACCATGCCAATCTGTTCTGATTCAATTAATGTTTTTAATATATCGCTTTGATTGTAAATATGGTTCAGTGTGTTTGCAACGTTTAGCTGGGTTACTTTGTGTACAAAATGACGATTTTTACCGGTTCGATCATCGGTGGTGTATGTTTCAGCTTGAATGGCCGGGTTGATTTTATCGAGCAATTGCGTGATGTGCCCCTGTTTCACGCCATCGCAAGCTGCTTTGATCGCACCACAACCCGTATGACCCAAAACAACAATTAATTTTGCTCCAATCGCATGACAAGCATATTCAATGCTTGCCAAAACATCATCATTCACTACATTTCCCGCTATTCTTATGCAGAATAAATCACCAAAACTCATGTCAA
The DNA here is from genome assembly GCA_027449905.1 of Legionellales bacterium. Taxonomy (GTDB): domain Bacteria; phylum Pseudomonadota; class Gammaproteobacteria; order Legionellales; family Legionellaceae; genus DAIDKT01. The sequence continues at coordinate 13,929 of DAIDKT010000011.1, read as the reverse complement.
AAATGGTTTCAACCGGGACCCTGGAATCCATACACCCTAAAACCACAGCAATGGGGTGCTGTGTAGTCGCGGTATGGGCAATATCAGTCTTGAAACTGCGGTGGATGCAGGTATCTTGTTGGAAACGTTGATTGCCCTCTCGTAATATATTCAGAGCTTGTGCGGGCGTTAGTGTTGCCTGGACATGGTATGTTGTGACATTAATAAAATCAATGAAGTTATGAATCTTATATTGATTTTTAAATCCAATTAAGTTGAGAGAGATGTTTTTATGAGAAGCATGTTCTGTTTGAAATTCTTTGATAAATTCGATGATTTCTTTGTCTATATAATCAGAGTGGCGTGCATCAATTATCAGCTGAGAGTTTTTGGGGATGGCATTGAGTTCAGCTGTTAAACTCGCTGTATTTAAAAACGTTGTTTGTTGTGGCAACACGAGGCGATTGATGATCCCTTTAGGATAAATTTCTTTGATGATATCTAAACGAACTTGGCTATTGGATTTCAGGATAAAAAATAAACTGGTGATTAAACCCAGCAATATCCCACTTAATAAATTAAGCGTTAATATCCCGATGACAGTGACAATGAAGGGAATGAATCGATCCATTCCTTGATGGTAAATAGTCAAATAAATAGAGGGTTTTGTTAATTTGTATCCTGTATAAATTAGCACCGCGGCCAAACAAGACAGTGGAATTTTGTTTAACGCGTCTGGGATTAAAATGACAGCAAGTAGAATGAATAGACCATGAAAAATCGTGGCTAATTTTGTTCTAGCCCCTGTTTGTATATTAACAGAGGTTCTGACAATGACGGAGGTAATGGGTATACCACCAACCAATCCCGCAAAAAAATTACCAATTCCTTGGGCAATTAATTCTCTATCTTTAGAGCAATATCGATGTTTTTTATCTAATCTTTCACCTGCTTTAATATTCAGTAAATTTTCTAACGACGCAATGATGCTGATAATAAGTGCAAAAAAATAAACTTTAGGTTCAGCCAGGGCTGACCAATCTGGCCGTTGCATTTGCATAATAAAATCAGAAAAATCACGGTGGGTAGGTAGATTGACTAAATGAGGTCCCTCTTGGGCTAAGGTGGAGTTACTAATTAGAAACAACTCGTTTATTAATATTCCTAAAAAAACCACCACAAATGCACCAGGTAAAGATCGAATCCATTTGGTGCCAGCGTGTTCAATATATACTAAAACAGCGAGCGAACCCAAAGATAAAATCACAGCACCTGTGTTGATATGATTGATGATATTTTCTAATGGTTGCAATGAAATACCAGCAGTTAAATCAATTAATTCTGTTTTGAGTACCACCAAAGAGTGAGACAAGGTTAAAGCCAAAGGCAATTGCTTGGTGATCAGTAAAATACCAATGGCGCACAGTAAGCCTTGAATAACATTAGACGGGATGTAATCGGCAATAAACCCAGCCCGCAGTAAGCCGGTTAAAATTTGAAAGAGGCCTGCAAGCACCAACGCCAGTAAAAAAATATTGAAGCTACCCAGTTGGGTGATGGCACTGAGGACCACGACTGTCAATCCCGCTGCTGGACCGCTGACACTGACATGGGAGCCACTGATCGCGCCAACAAGGACACCGCCAATGATACCACTCAGTATTCCGGAAAATAAAGGGGCGCCAGATGAGAGTGCAATACCCAAGCATAACGGAATGGCAATAAGAGAAACCACCATTCCTGCTAAAAAATCAAATTTAAAACCACGGTGTTGATATATTCGAAATTTACGAACATAGTTAGTCAGTGTGTGCGCCATGACCTGCCTCTATTGTAAACAGTTTAAGTCGTCTGTGACCAAGTTTTTTTCTAATTCACGAAAATTCCACTGGCTCTGATCCATTAATTGACTCGGTTTGATGCTTTGCAACGCATGCAGCATATTACTTGGTATTTTAGGATTTTCTTCAGCTAATTGATGAATCAAACGTGCAATTCGTTTACGCGCTAAATTTTCTTGTGACCCACACAATGTGCATGGAATAATGGGGAACGATTGCTCGCCAGCATAAGCAATAATATCACGTTCTTGGATGTAACACATCGGACGGATGACTATGTGTTTTTTATTATCGCTGAGAAGTTTAGGCGGCATGGATCGTATCTCGCCACTGTATAAAATAGACATCATGAGCGTATTGATTAAGTCGTCACGATGGTGCCCCAAAGCTATTTTAGTAAAACCATGTTCTTCAGCATATCGATAAATGATTCCACGTCTTAAACGCGAACAGAGCGAACAATAAGTTTGGCCTTCCGGGATTTTTTCTTTGACAATACTGTAAGTGTCACGAGTTAGGATTTCAAAGGAAATGTTGCGTTCGGTTAACCATTGGCGAAGTTGTTTGTCGTTCCAACCGGGCTGGGCCTGATCTAAGGTAAAAGCAAAAATTTGAAATTTATCAGGTGAGCGTTGCCGCAATAAATTTAATAGAGTCAACATGGTGAAAGAGTCTTTGCCACCAGACAAACAGACCATCACGCGATCGCCTTTCTGAATCATATTAAAATCAGCAATTCCCTTGCCCATGTAATGCAAGAGTTTTTTTTCAACGAGAGAAGTTATCATAAGGCAAGTAGTATACCAAGATTTGCTGAAATTGCTATCAGATTGGGTGCAACTTTCGTATAAGCGGACCTCATTAGTCCCTAAAGTTTTTTTGCAATCCTCTCAATCTCAATCTAAGTACAGATTAGGGCGTGTTGGCAATTCAGATCTCGACGTCCCGCGACTTGTTCGCGGGATCCAGCTGGATCTATCTCTGTGCAATAGTGACGTGCATTGAGCAAGATCTCTGGATCCCGTGAACAAGTCGCGGGACTTAGGGCATCAAAAAATGAATTGTCAACAGACCCTAGGATGGAGATGATTGCAAAAAAACTTTAGGGACTAATGAGGTAAATTCTTCAATAATTTTTGGCTTTTCACCGAGCAGAGACCATTTTTTTTGCCAGGCGCTAATTCTGCTATCCGGGTCGTTTCTAACCAAGAGTTTACTTCCTCTAAATCATTGACATTGAGTGTTCCTGCTAAATATTTTAAATTCAGAATTGCATTGATCAGATCATATTGATCAGAAGCATGCTGCTCTTGTGCTTGAAATAAATGTTGTTGTGCCAGGACAACGTCTGTCATGGTGCGAGTCCCTACTTCATATTGTGCCCAAACACTATCTAAAGAATTTTGTTGCGAAATCAAAGTTTGTCGATCAGCTTTGACGATGTTAATACCATCCACGATGGTATTAAAAGCAATATTGCTGTTGACGATGACGTCTCGATATACTTTTTCTAATTGCTGACCACTGGTTTGAAAGTTGTATTCTGCTTGTCGAGTTTGCGATGCAACCAAGCCCCCCTGAAAAATAGGCATGTTCACGGTTAGTGCGATGTTTCCGATTCGCTGTTCACGCGGAATGAAAAAGTTTGTGGCCAGGTTACTGATGCCATTGCCCAAGCTAAATCCACTTCTGGCATTGCCAGTAATTCGAATATTACCAGAATTCGGTGCTTGATAATGGGTATCAACCATATTACCCTGAATGGCAAAAATGGGCCAGTTGCCAGCTGATGATGCTTTAATATTTTCTCGGGCAGCTTGCAAACTGTATTTGGCTGCATACAAATTGTAATTTTGCTTCAATCCAACAGCAACCCACTCATCAACATTGTTTGGTTCTGGTTTAATCAAAGGGATGGTATTATCTCGCAATGCGGCGATATGCTCATACAGGTGATTGGTGAGCTTGCTTAAATTTTGATTTTCGTTCAACACAGCATTTTGTGCAGAAATAACTTGGGCCACCGATTGATCATAAGCGGCTTCGGCTTCGTAAACAGACGTAATGGGATCAAGACCGACGTTAAAACGTTGTTGCGCCTGGTCAAACTGTCTTTTGTTCGCGCGTTTTTTTGACTCGGCAAATCGCAATGTATCTTTCGCTAACAGTAATTTGAGGTACGCCGTGGTTGTGCGGATAATCAAACTTTGAGCGGCATCATTAAAGCTTGCCATGGCTGCTTTCACGGATGCCTGTGCTTGTTTTACTTTTTCCCACGCTTGGTAGTTAAATAAAGCTTGCGACGCGTTGACTTTCCATTGGTTGCCGTCATAGGTTTGGTTCACCTTAAAGACACCCGTATCAACAAATTGGGTATTACGCCCCGCCAGGGCCCCCAAGGTTAGCTGAGGTAATAAAGCAGACCATGTTTGCGGCAATGATTCACTTTGCGATAAAAAGGTGCTATAGGCTGCTTTGAAAGTCGGATCATTTTCTAATGATTGATGATATACATCCATCAAATCGGCAGAAAAAACAGCGGTTGTAAAAATCATTAAAAAAAGGCTGCATATACATCGCATTTGAATCAGTCCTAAATGAGCCTTTATCATGATATTCTCTTAAAAAACGAATGGTTGTTGATTCAACTTATCACTCAATTGCGGTAGTTCGGTTTCAAAAAGTAAAACTTCACTCCAGTTTTCTTGATGATCCAGCGTATACATTTGCACTTGCATGATAGGGGCAGTGCCGATAATGGCAATCAATTTTCCACCCGGTAAAACCTGTAATCGTTGCGTTTCAGTGACTTCTGTTGCTGCGCCTGTAAACAGTATCACTTCATAGGGGGCTTTATCAACCCACCCCTGACTGGCATCGCCGGTCAGTAGTTCTACATTTGTGCAGTTAAATTGTTCTAGTTTTTTACGGGCAGCGGTGGTAAAGGCTTCATAACAATCAATACTAATGACTTTTTTACACAAATGGCTGAGTAAAAGCGTTAAAAACCCAGACCCAGTACCTACTTCTAATACCACCTCTTGTCCGGTGAGTTGCAGGGCTTGTAATATCAACGCTTCTTCGAGTGGTGTCATCATACGTTGCTGATGCCCCAACGGAATTTGCAAATCAGAATAAGCGAAATCTTGATATTGCTCTGGCACAAAGGCATCACGTGGAATCGTTTGGTACAATTTGAGGACGGTTTCATCCAGCACATTTCCTGTGCGAAGCTGTTGCTTAACCATATTGTCACGGGCGATCTGAATATTCATAAAGTTCTTTGTCCTGTTAAGATGGCTCTATTTTAACAAAAATTGGTGAATTTCATACTGGACTTTGGCTTTTTTTGAATAGGATTATCATTTAAATGAGAATTTGCTATACTCCGCGCCATTTGGTATCAATCGGGGTTGAGATGTCGCAATATATTTTTACCATGAATCGTGTCAGTAAAGTCGTAGAAAATCAACGGGCGATTCTCAAGGATATTTCTTTAAGCTTTTTACCGGGGGCTAAAATAGGTGTTTTAGGTATCAATGGTTCTGGAAAATCAACTTTATTACGAATTATGGCGGGTGTTGATAAACAGTATGATGGTGAGGCGCGTGCGCAGCCTGGTATTCGGGTGGGATATTTAGCGCAAGAGCCAGAGGTTGATTTATCTAAAACTGTGCGCGGCGTGATTGAAGAAGCGGTTGCCGACATGAAACAAAAATTGGCTGATTTTGATGCGATTAGCATGCGGTTTGCTGAGCCAATGGATGATGAAGAGATGAATAAACTTCTAATTGAGCAAGGTGAGTTACAACATGCGATTGAAGTGGGGGGTGGTTGGGATATCGATAGGCGATTAGAGGTCGCTGCCGATGCACTGCGTTTACCAGAATGGGATAGAAAAATGGACCAACTGTCCGGTGGTGAGCGTCGACGTGTTGCTTTGTGTCGTTTACTGTTATCGAGTCCTGATATGTTACTACTCGATGAGCCAACTAATCACTTGGATGCGGAAAGTGTCGCTTGGCTTGAGAAATATTTGGAAGAGTTTAAAGGAACCGTGGTTGCGATTACGCATGATAGATACTTTTTGGATAACGCCGCGGAGTGGATCTTAGAATTAGATCGTGGAGAAGGTATTCCATACAAGGGTAATTATACCGCTTGGCTCGAACAAAAAACGGAACGTTTAGAGCGCGAACAAAAACAAGAGGCGTCACATCAGCGGGCAATTAAAACAGAATTGGAGTGGGTTAGGACCTCGCCTAAAGGTCGTCATGCAAAAAATAAAGCACGGCTTGCTCGGTTTGACGAGTTAAACTCTAAAGAATTTCAAAAACGTAATGAAACAAATGAATTATATATTCCCCCCGGTGAGCGTTTGGGCGATTTGGTTTTAGATGGGAAAAATTTAGGCAAAGCCTATGGAGAAAAAATATTATTTGAAAACTTGAGTTTTAGCTTACCCAAAGGGGGAGTTTTGGGCATCATTGGGCCGAACGGCGCCGGTAAATCGACATTTCTCAAAATATTGATGCAAAAAGAGCAACCTGATAAAGGCGAAGTGCGGATGGGCGATACAGTCAATTTATCATATGTCGATCAAATGCGTGATCATCTCGACGATACCAAAACTGTTTGGGAAGAAATTGCTGATAAACACGACATTATTCAAGTTGGCTCGTTTCAAATGCCATCACGCGCCTATGTGAGTCGTTTTAATTTTAAAGGACCGGACCAACAGAAAAAAATGTCTCAACTGTCCGGTGGTGAACGCAATCGGGTGCATTTGGCGAAATTGTTGAAACGAGGCGGTAATGTATTATTACTTGACGAACCAAGTAACGATTTAGATGTGGAAACCTTGCGAGCATTAGAGGATGCCATTTTAAATTTCCCAGGATCTGCGGTGGTTATTTCACATGATCGCTGGTTTTTAGATCGAGTTTGTACACATTTGATGGCCTTTGAGGGTGACTCACAAGTCACGTTTATCGAAGGAAATTATACTGATTATGAGGAAGATAGAAAACGCCGTCTCGGTGAAGAGGCTCGAAATCTATCTGGGATTAAATACAAACGTTTACATTCTTAAGGTGTTATTTCATGATACGTCGGCTGTTATTAATTGTCTTATGTTGTGCCATTTCTTGTACCGGGTGTATTCAAAATGATGAGTCAACCTATATTACTGATGATCAAGGACGAGTTCATCATACGACGCATTACCTTTTGGATAGGCGAGGTAGAAATTATTTTCCCATGCAAATGCTGACCCATGGCCAAAAAATATTTGTCTTTGATCCGAAAGGATTTGCTTGGGCTGCTTACGATGCGAATGGTCAACGTATCATGACTGGCAGCGCATCTGGTGGAAAAGATATGTGTGAGGATGTCGGCAAGCCCTGTCGCACTGTCACTGGGACCTTCCGTGTGTATAATAAACGCGGTATCGACTGTAAATCCGGAGAATATCCTGTTGAAACAGAGGGTGGGGCAAAAATGCCCTATTGCATGTACTTTTTTCAAGGATATACGATTCATGCGGCCTATGAAGTCCCTCCTTATAATTCTAGCCATGGCTGTGTTCGTGTTTTACCAAGCGCTGCCAAATGGTTGAATGAACAATTCATTACGATTGGTACCCGCGTTATTGTTCTATCATATGAGGATGAGAATGGAGATGGTGATTGGTTACGTGATAGGTGATATCATTTTTTTTCACTCTCTACAGGGGCCTGTTGGCCATTATCAGCCGGAGAGGCAACCACTTGGGCAATACCAAGGTCACCATTTACCTTTCTGGCGACGAGGAGCTTGATAGACAGCAACTGGGTTAATTTTTCCTTGTCGTTTTGATAGACCACTTGCAAAGGCAAATTCACGGTCCATTGATTGGATTTTTCAGGGTAGGCTTCCGATTTTCCCTCTATTTGGCTACTAACTGTTAATTTTTGAGCTTTCACTGCAGAGATATTCCCTGATTTGGATAATGCGTCATTAAAGCTTTGCCATCCTTGATCGGTGAAACAGTTTTTTAGTTCATGCAGCTTTTGGTCTAAATTAGTACTGTCATAGTCAAATGCCTGAACAATTGCTTTTTGCGCCCATAGCAGGACCACATCTTTGGTAACGGAAGTGTTGGCAGGTATATGGTAATGGCAATCAACCGAATCTGCTAGGGTGAGGGTGGTCTTCGCGGCAGAGGATGCGGGGGGTGTCGGGGTTGCAGCAGCTGGACTTTGGGTTGGAACCTGCAGATGTTGCTCGACAGTTTTAGCCGACGGTGCTGTCTGAGTGACGGCTTGACTACTTTCGGACGCAGTCGATGTACTAGCCGCTGCGAAAGTCGCTGAATGAAGTATGACTAAACCACTAAAAAGCATTGTTTTTTTCATCGTAATAGCCCCCAAATAAACTAACACAAGCCTATCATGTCTGGTATGATACGCACAATATTATTTATAAAGATACTTATTACCATGTTTATTGTAACAGGCGGAAGCCGTGGAATTGGCCGTTCTTTGGCCTACGCACTTGCTGATCGTGGCCAAACCGTTTTAGTTCTTGGTCGCCATGAAGACTCGCTTGCAAAGACGGCACAATTTTCGCCGAATATTCAGTTTCGCCGTGTCGATGTTGCATCGCCAATTGATCGCCAAGCCTTGATTGAGGACTTGAAAGCAGGCCCAATGATTCAAGGGCTTGTGCATAATGCGGGTGTGGTTGATCCAATCATACCAATCAGCGAACTCAGTGAGTCAGCCTGGCGTTCATGCATGGCGACAAATGTGGAAGCCCCTTTATTTTTAACGCAACAATTAACGGAAAAATTACGAGATGGGCGTGTGTTACATATTGGCTCCGGTGCCGCTTATTTTCCTATCTTTGGTTGGGGTGCTTATTGTGTATCAAAAGCAGCGCTGTCGATGTTGACCCGATGCTGGCAATTGGAGTCTAAGTCAACCGCATTTGCCAGTGTGATGCCCGGAATTATTGATACAGAGATGCAGCGGCAAATCCGCGAAACCCAACATATGGATCCCGACAAACAAGATTTTTTCAGGCGACTGAAAAAAAATAATCGACTACTTTCGACTGATACAGTGGCTCTTTTTTTGTGTTGGCTGTTGTTAGATATCGATGCAACCAAATTTATGTCACAGGAGTGGGATATTTATGACAAATCTCACCATGCATCTTGGTTGAGACCGCCTCACCTTGTTCCTGAATTCGAGGAGTAGTTTAGGAGGGCGCAACTCCCTGATCGACAAATTTTCAAGGAATTACAATGGCTAAGCCTTTTATATCAGCCAACACAATTGTTCCCGAGTTGACAGTACGGTGTGTATTGTTAAGTATCATTTTAACGGTCATTTTAGCTGTGTCTAACGCCTATCTCGCGTTAAAACTGGGTATGTTGACCTCTGCGTCTATTCCTGCTGCGATTATTTCAATGGGAATTCTACGGCTATTTAAACAGGCAAGTATTCTTGAAAACAACGCGGTTCAAACTGCCGCATCAGCGGGTGAGGCGGTGGCGGGTGGAATTGTTTATACCATTCCGGCACTCATTATTATCGAATATTGGCATCATTTTGATTATTTAACTAATTTTTTAATTGCAGCCTCTGGCGGCATTTTAGGGGTGTTGTTTTCTATCCCCTTGCGTCGAATTCTGGTTCACAATGACAATTTGAAATTTCCTGAAGGTCGAGCGATTGCTGAAGTATTAACTTCTTCAACAGAAAAAACTGCTTTAAATGACATTCTTCAAGGCAGTTTGATTGGCGGATTCATTGAACTGATGCAAGTTGGCTTTAAAGTCATGGCAAATGGTTGGAATCACTGGTTTGTGATTAAAAAATCTATCTGTTATGTGGGCGCGGGTTTTTCGGCAACCATGATAGGCGCCGGTTATTTAGTTGGTTTTGACATGGCGTGTAGTATCTTCTTGGGAGCTGTCATTTCGTGGTTTATCGCATTGCCAATTGCCAGTCAATTTTACCCTCAATTTTTGTTACATGATGCGATTGGGGACGCGGGGCCATTACTCTGGAATAGTGAGCTACGTTACGTCGGGATAGGCGCGATGTTGTTAGCGGGTATTTGGACGTTTATGCTATTAATTAAACCATTGATACGGAGTATAAGACACTCTTTATATTCTTTCACGATGCATAAACAAGCCCACAGACAAATATCGCGGGTTGATCGTGACATTCCTTTCTTTTTGATCCTGATAGCAGTGGCAGGGATATCGATTGTGATGTTCCTCTTTTTCGAAGGTGTTTTTCCAATTCAGCAAATCGGGTTTGATTCGGGCTACGTGAGTGGTCTTGTGACCTGTGCGGTTGTGTATGTGCTGATAGTTGGCTTTCTATTTTCGGTGATCACCGCTTATTTTTCTGGTATGGTCGGGGTGACAGCAAGTCCTGGGAGCTCGGTTGTGATTGCAGGAATTTTATTTGCTGCTTGGTTATTGCTGCAAGCAATTTCAACTTATGTTCCTTTGCCTTTGGGTCAATCACAAATTGCTGCCGCAGAAGCCATGGTGATTATCATTGCTTCTGTGGTCACCGGCATAGCGGCAATTGCGAATGATAATACACAGGATTTAAAAGTGGGGCAGCTGGTCGGCGCCACACCTTGGAAACAGCAATTGATGCTGCTGTTAGGCGTGGTTGTATCGTCATTGGTGATACCGCCGGTGATGCAAATGTTATTCGATGTGTATGGCATTGCCGGGGTCATGCCGCACAAAAACATGGACTTGAACCAATCTTTGCCTGCTCCGACTGCCGCTTTATTGGCCGCCATTACCGATGCAGTGTTTCGTCATCATGTGCCTTGGAATGGGTTGCTTTCAGGTGCCGGGCTTATCGTTGTCATCATGATTTGCAATCATCTATTGAACTGGCAGCGTGTTATTCGTTTATCGATTCTAGGGATTGCGATGGGGATGTATTTGCCAATGACATCTTCATGTCCCTTATTTCTGGGTGGGATCATTTCTTGGGTTGTCCAAAACAAATTTAACAAGCAATCAATGGATAACGCAACAACTGCGCGAGGAAAACAAATCGGGATGCGCATCGCCTGTGGTTTGGTGGCAGGTTCTGCATTGATGGATGTTTTCCTCGCTATACCCTTTTCCATTTTACACAGTCCCAATGGCTTGCGCTTGGTAAGCGAACAATGGGAAAATACTATCGGGGTTGGTTTAAGTGCGACAGTGATCTTCATCCTGGCTATTTGGGTGGTAAAAAGGGTGGGGACCGCTGACAATCGGTGACAGAATAGCTTGCTATCTGCGTCCAATACAACATTTCCCCGAGCTTCTAAAACGACGTTAATAGATATTTAAGGCGGTCTGCCTACTTACTTTGATCTCGACTCCTCGTAAGTTCTCTAGGATATGTTGACAATTCAAATTTCTAAGCATCACTTCCCGCTGGTTGTCCGCGGGATCCAGCAATCTTGCTCAACGCACAGTACTATTGTATTGAAATAGATCGATATGGTTCCCGCGAACAAGTCGCTGGACGTCGAGATCTGAATCGTCAACTCGACTTTATGAAATTTCTAATCTTAGCTAAAAAATGATAACTTTCACTTCGTTTCGATCTGAAATAGAACGAATTGTCGACGAAAATCGGTATCCATAGTGAGCAATTTGTGGATCTCGCGGTCAAGCCACGGGAATTCGTAAAAATTTCATAAAGTCGAGGCAACAGAATCTAGGTAACACCCCAGGTTGTGGATAATTTTGATTCAAATTAAATCAAATTGATACCACGTCATCCTGAACGCAGTGAAGGAACTCCTGAATTTGGCTCAAACTAAGTCAATTGAAGATCCTTCACTATGTTCAGGACGTACCTGGGGAGTTACGAATCTAGTTAAAAATAAAATAAATAACCACTTATGCTATAATATAATCAATATTTGATTTTTTAACTCATCAAGTGGTGAATGAATATGTTTTTATGTCTTTGGTAATGCAGTTTAGGGTTTTCTGAATTTAGCAAAAAAACAATCCTTCACGGCGATGATAGTGGTTTAGACTTGTGACTTGCAGTGTATGTTATCTGATGGTGAATCGATGGACGATAAAATATCACATGGATTTACATATGAAAACGACGAAATGCGCAAACAAGAATTTGCGCGAGCCATTGATTATTTTAAAAAAAATCCGCTGAGTGTCAAAGTCAGTAAACGGGATTGGAGGCAAATGTATAGATTTTATTCGCCTCCACAACACGCTTACATCAATTTGAATAAGCCTGGAGAAATCTGGGACGATAATAAAATTATTGCGTTATCGAAGGGAAGAGACAATTATTTGTTCAATGCCGGACCCGACGTCTTAGTAGATTCTAATGAAAAACCACTGGATAGTAATAAAATTAAATATGGTATGAATCAACATGGTTTGGTTTATGCCGTTAAAATTTTGATTGGCGTGGATGCCCCGTTGACGATCGGAAAAGATGGTAAATTAGTGCAAAGCGAGTCAATAACCAGAACTAAAAAAAATACCAATAACAATGAAGAGGTCAAAAAAACCTATATAGTCATGGATCTATTAGGTGAATCCATGGATCGCATATTAGAGCAAGGAAAACCGCTACCTTTGAAATATAAATTAGATGTAGCCAGAAAATCAGCCTGGGCACTGCACCAATTACATCAAAATCAAATCGCTCATTTGGATATCAAACCGGGAAATATTACTATTGATAAACAGGGTCATGTGGCAATTATTGATTTTGAAACTGCCAAAACAGTCGACCCACAAAACAAGGAAATTGAGTCTGGTAGTGGGACGACACCTTTGTATAATCCCACCAACATGTTTTCTCAGTCCTATGGTTTTAGGATTCAGAAAAATCCACCGACACTACAGGAGTTAGATTCGGCATCTTCTTCTTCTCTCTTTATTCGCACAGATACAGATATTTATCAATACAAAAAATGGGAAGGCGAACTTAAGAAGGTATCCATATCAGCTCTCGGCCTAACAGAACCTGTAAGGAAAAAGTTAATGGAACTGAAGCCGATTGAGTGTTTAGCCTCGGAAGATTTAAAAATACTTTCAAATATTAAGGGCTTTGATACAAAGGAACTTTTGACAGACATCTGCGCAAGACAAAAAGAATTAGGTCTGAAGGGTTGTGATGTTTTTGCCATGAAACGGACGTTATATTATCCAGGGCAGTGATAAGGGATCTACCAGTCTTTTTTCCAATGATGACTATCGTCATCTATCATTAGAGTTACAAGCAAAATTAGATACCCGGTCATTAACCCCTAATGCCATCGCTGCTTACAAAGTGGATACAGCAATTAACATCGCTTTTTCCTTTGCACAAGAAAAATTGTCTTTTATATCACTGGAAGCTAAGAACGGTGTTTTTAAATTTCCTCATTCAATTGCCCATGATTCTCAACAGCAGGAAAACGTCTGTCAGATTTTTAGTTTGATAGACCATATTGCCGAATTTGATCACCCTCGAACTAAAAAACAAAGGGCCGAGGTTGTTGGTACTTATACATCAAAAATGATGATTGATCTAAATCCCCAAAGCTTAACTAGTATTAAACAAGAATTAGAGGAGTTTCGTGATTGCATCGATTTACTGAAGCAGATTTCGGCACATAAAGTAAATAAAAATGATGTAACTCTCGATGATTATATTCAAGAAAAGTCGACAAACCTCTTTACCAAGGTAGACCTAAAAAAAAGTAGGATTGAATTGAAGGAAGAACTCAAAAAGGCATTACAAGCTGTTAGCTCAAACGAGGTTACAGCAGTTAAAAATCAAGTAAATCGGCTATATCAACGGGCATTTCTTCCATCATTAACTGGAATTTCCATCAATGAATCTCGGAAAAGAAAAGCGAAGGCTATAGAAGATGCATTAATTAGCGTCCCCGTTTTATCTCGACAAGATGCTTTTTCCAGTCAACCCCATATTCGGCAGTAAATTCATGAATAAAAGTCCCAGTATGGTTTCCCTAGACAGTTGAGTATAATTTTGTGCCTATCAATAATATTTGTAACCACCTCTGTTGTTTTATCAATGATTAATACGCTGATTCCTTG
>DAIDKT010000010.1 GCA_027449905.1 Legionellales bacterium | reverse complement strand
CCAACGGACGCATTAAAAACCTTGTTTGATGGTAACTTGCCAGATGTCTTTTTTAATGCATAACCATATAAACACTGTGTCGCATCACCACGATCGGCCACGAAATGGCTGATTGTGGTGAATGGTTACCTAATTTTTTTAATCATGGCTATAGAAGGTTAAAAATTTATCATATTTTAAGTTCATTTTTGATCTAAATAAAGCCATTTTTATGTTAATTTCTTTTCCTGGGTTCTTTACTTTTAAAGTCTTCAATAAAACCGGTTTGGTTTATGGAGCTCATATCAGCCTGAAATTATTTGTCATGATCATTTTGACCTATCATCCGCGCTATTCTTTCCTGTGCAATTTTTATAACGTTATGTAATTTTTCCTCAAGAACTTTTTTTGATGGAAGCTCTGTTAAATATTGAGCAACATGTATTCCACTTTTATTCAATTCCAATAACTCAATGTGCTCTTGTTTTTTTTCAGCGCATAAGATCAAACCCAAAGGTTGATTTTCATGAGCCTTCTTCTCATATTTATCTAACCATCTCAAATACAACTCCATTTGACCTTTATAGCTGGCTTTAAATTTCCCCAATTTTAATTCAATAGCTATGATTCTCTGAAGACCCCTATGAAATGTAAGAAGATCAATATAATAATCCTCATGATCAATCGTTATTCGTTTTTGCCGCGCTATAAAACAAAAATCCGTTCCAAGTTCATGTAAAAATTGTGATAATTCATCCAAAATAGCATTTTCCAAATCTTTCTCACTGAATGGTGAAGGCAGATTTAAAAAATCTAGGACATAGGGATCGCGGAATACAAGCTCTTGTGATAGTTCATCATTAGCATTTAATTGGGATAAATTTTGCTTAACAATCGTTTCAGGCTGGTGGGAAAGCATGGTTCGTTCGTATAACATGCTACTAATTTTTTTGCGGAGATCTCTAACCGTCCAATGCTCCACTCTGCACATTTCCATGTAAAACTTTCTTTTTATCTCATCTTCAAGTGAAATGAGTTCTATAAAATGTGACCATGACAATAGTGGCGACAGTGTCACCACTATTTGCTCTTCTGGAAAAAGTTTGGCAAATCTGACCATTCTAAATAAAGCTCTAGAATCAAAACCACGACCATAAATCGAGCTAAGCTCTTTTGATAATTGTTTTATAACCTCGGCACCATATTCTGCTCTATCTGTCTTTAATATTTCTCGGTGAACTCGCTCACCAATTCTCCAATACAAATGAATGATTGAGGAGTTTACTGAACGGGCAACATGGGATTTTGTCGATTCAATTAACAATGCTATGTCTTTAAAAAGACTCGTATTTAGATCTTTGTTATTCACTTCACTCTACCTATTTTGAAATTCGTGATCGTTAAGCTTTGTCACTATTGTCTAAAACCCCCGCATGCACTGTACTACCTTTCCGACAATCTCAACATCAACACCATCGGCCACCTTTATATTCGGCCAATGATCATTCAGAGTCAGTAGTTCAAATTCAGATGAATTATAAGACAGTTTCTTATACTGACAGATAATAACCTCTAATTTTCCACTCATTTTAACTGCTACATAATTACCAGGCTCTGGTGCAGCAGATGAATCAATCACCAAGATATCATTTGGTCTAAATTCCGGCATCATACTGTCGTTGGACATTTTTAATGCAAATGTATCAGCACCTAATTTTGGTAATAACCCCGTGCTTGCAGCAATTAAAATTACATTATCCAACTCACCCTGCTCACGTAGTTCTTTGAGATAATGAGCAGTATTACATGCTTGGTGGTGATCAAATAAGGGAATCAATCGGCTGAGTTTTTTAGTTTGGTTCTCTTGTTTTTCATCCGATAAACACATTAAAAAAGCCGCAGGTACTTCTAACGCATTAGCCAACTGTTTAATTTCTTCAGGCCCAGGGGTGCGTAGCCCATTTTCCCAGTTATTAATTCTCGATTGTTTGAGATCGATGGTCAAATTTGCCAACCCTTGTTGGCTCAATCCCTTTGCTTTACGTGCCTCATAAATTCGTTGGCCAATTTTTTCTTTAATCGTGGACACTATTCCCCCTAAAAAAATTGAAATCACTCTTGATTAACCACAAATCGTGCTATATCATAAGCATTAATTAGCACGTATAGTGACAATAAATATGTTTATTGAGTTCAATTTATCATAAAAACAATATAAAAACGAGAAATTTGGATATTTTTATGCATGGTTATTTAAAAATAACTTCACAAGAACTTAGTGCATTAATGGGGTTACCCTATCTTCAGCAGGTTACTTACTTGCTAGGCATAAGACCTTATATGGATGCCACTACTTCTCTTGTTGGAATCAAAAGAGGCATTAGTTACCAATCATTGGCGGAAACCTTATACGTTGGACCACATCAAGGTATTCAATCAGGTAGTCCTAGCCGCCAACAATTACGACGCGTGATCAAAGCCTTAGAACGTGCAGGACTAGTGTATATACAATCCGATGATAAACACCTCATTTTAAAATGCTTGTTGGCTAATTCGAATTATTCTGTCCAAAATAAAGCCGACACAAACCCGACACAGCAAGCCGACACAAACCCAGCACAAAGACAATCAATAAAATCAAGCGTAGTCGAGGTTATCGACACAAATCCAGACATACCTCAACCACTAAAAGCCGACACACCTCATATAGAAGATAATTATTTATATATTTTCTTGCAGCAAAAGTTCGAGCAATTTTGGTCGCTTTACCCTGAGAAAAAATCGCGTGAATGTGCGTTTGAAACTTTTAAGAAAATCAATCCGGATGCTCTGCTCCTAAGAACCATGCTGCAAGCCATTGAAGGCCAAATTAAAGCCCGCAGAGCAAAAGAGTCACGTGGCGAGTGGGTGCCAGCCTGGAAATATCCAGCAAACTGGTTGGCACAAAAATGCTGGGAAGATGAAGTCAAAATTGAAGTAACAGAGGAGAAAAGGAATGCAAAGCATCGTCCAAGTACTAAAAACACAGCCCATGACCCATTCTGGAACCCAGAAACAGAAGTCACAGCAAACGCCAGTGAAGATGAATGCAAGCCAAACAACGTCATCAACCTGCAATGCTACCGACAACAATAAAAAGCGTATTGAGAATCTGTTTACACGCTTCGCTGTCTTTTATGGGCACCTGTGGCGCAGTCAGTTTAAGAACGATGGATTTTTGGAGTTTGCCAAAAATGAATGGCTGGAGGGGTTAAGTCGATTCAGTGATGATACTTTGAATCAGGCCATCATTGAATGTCGGGACTATTGTGAAATGCCTCCAAGCTTGCCTCAGTTAATTGGCATTTGTCGTGACATAAAAAAGCGAAACAACGTTTATGTCGCACCCAAAGAATTTACCCCTGCAAGTACAGAGGTGATGGAAGCGGCTATCAAGCAGTGCAAAGCATTTTTATTTCAATAAACAAAAGGAGAAAACACATGTTGGTATTAACAAGAAAAGTCGGGGAGTCTGTCGTTATTCATGATGATGTTTACTGCACGATCGTGGGATATCGGGATGGAGAAGTACGACTAGCTTTTGACGCACCTAAATCCATTCCCGTCCATCGGGATGAAATTCAGCGACGCATCTATCGGGAACGCCAAAAAGATAAATGGTTTCATGACAATGCTCCCAATAAGGAAAGCATTGTTGACCGTTTAATCAGCAAATTCAAGAGCAGCGTAAAGCTTAGTGAATATCATCAATAACAAAATCATCATTCAGGAATTAGCCAAAATGATAGAGCAAGAAGAACAAGGGATAACGGTTAAAGATAGAGCCCGCGAAAAGCTAAAGCGTGATTTAGGGGGTTTGATTGAAGGAGCGCTTAGTGATCCTAAAACGGTAGAAATCATGCTCAATGCAGATGGCACACTTTGGCAAGAGCGTCTGGGTGAATCGATGCGTTGTATCGGAAGTATCACCGAGGCGCGGGCAGAGAGCATTATCAAAACCGTTGCCGGGTTTCATGGTAAGGAAGTCACCCGCTTTAAGCCCTTATTGGAAGGTGAGCTGCCTCTGGATGGGTCGCGTTTTGCCGGGCAGCTTCCGCCAGTTGTTTCACGCCCGACCTTTGCGATTCGGAAAAAAGCGCTGTCAGTTTTTACCCTCAATCACTATGTGGAGGCGGGAATTATGACCGAAGCCCAGTGCGAGGTCATTGAGCAGGCAGTGGCGGCACACCGCAACATCCTGGTTATTGGCGGTACCGGAACGGGCAAGACGACCCTTGTTAACGCCATCATCAATGAAATGGTAATTCATGCGCCTGAGGAACGCATTTTTATTATTGAAGATACCGGCGAAATCCAGTGTGCCGCTAAAAACTGTGTCCAATATCACACGACCATTGATGTCAGCATGACCCAGCTGTTGAAAACTACGCTCAGGATGCGTCCCGATAGAATTATCGTGGGCGAGGTTCGTGGCGCTGAGGCCTTGGATTTGCTGGATGCCTGGAATACCGGGCATGAAGGCGGTACTGCAACCCTCCATGCCAATAACTGTCTGGCGGGTCTTTATCGTTTGAAATCACTGATTACCAGAAACCCTGCAGCACCAGCTGAGGTTGAGCCGTTGATTGGCGAGGCGGTGCATTGTGTTGTGCATATCGCCAGAACACCGCAGGGTCGCAGGGTAGAAGAAATCATCTCAGTTCATGGCTATGAGAATGGTCATTACAACATTGAAAAACTTTTTTAAGGAGAAAATTAATGCACCAAGTAACCCGATTGAATCAAAAGAACTTTGTCTTGATGGGATTAATGATTTTGTTTTTGCTGTTAATCACCCATCCAGCCTTGGCAGCAACGGCTGGTGGTGGTCTTCCCTTTGACTCTTGGCTCACCAAAATCCAAAAATCTGTCACAGGACCCTTTGCCTTTAGCGCGGCCATTATCGGTCTGGTTGCTGCAGGGGCAACGCTGATTTTTGGTGGTGAGTTAAATGGCTTTATGCGAAGCCTTATCTTTTTTGTTCTAGTGCTGGCTTTTTTAGTTGCTGCTCAAAATACCATGACGGCTATTACCGGAAAGGGCGCTGAAATTTCCAAGCCCTCTACGATAACAATTGCCCAGGATATCCAGCCATGAGCTTGCGCACTATCCCAATCCGCCAATGTGGAAATCGCCCGAGTCTTTTCATGGGCGGTGACCGAGAGCTCGTGATGTTTTCAGGTTTGCTGTCCGCCATTCTGATATTTGCAGCCCAAGACTGGCTGGCGGCCTTTGTTGGGCTATTGATGTGGTTTTCAGCCTTAAAAGGTCTTCGTCTTATGGCCAAGTCAGATCCATCAATGCGAGCAATTTATCTGAGACAAAGACGCTATCAGGCCTATTATCCAGCGCGTTCAACCCCGTTTAGGGCTAATCGAAGAGGTTATCAATGATTGAATTAATTAGTTTTTTAATCAGCAGTACAGGGCTTGTTCTTTTAAGCCTGTTGTTCTGGGAAATCCGCTTGAAAACACGTGAACGACTTTTAAAAAAGCACAGGTCGCACCAAGCAGGTTTGGCCGATTTACTCAACTATGCGGCCGTGATTGATGATGGAGTGATTGTTGGTAAAAACGGCTCATTCATGACCGCCTGGCTTTATAGTGGTGAAGACATTGCCAATACCACCGATGGGGCGCGAGAAATGCTTTCATTTCGTATCAATCAGGCCTTATCGGCCATGGGTAATGGATGGATGATCCATGTTGATGCTGTCCGTCGTGCTGCGCCTGGTTACAGCGATATAAATCATTCACATTTTCCTGATGCCATTTCTTTAGCTGTTGATGAGGAAAGACGGGCACTATTTGAACAACTGGGAACCCTTTATGAAGGGTATTTCGTGATTACCTTGACCTGGTTTCCCCCTGTATTGGCGCAAAAGCGTTTTGTAGAGTTGATGTTTGATGACGATGGCGTTCATTTGAGTGATAAAGCCAAAACCGATCAGTTGATTGAGGAATTTAATCAATCTTGCCGGAACTTTGAGTCGCGGATGAGTTCTGGGCTTCATCTTGAAAGACTGGTTGCTGAAAAGGAGGCTAATTCGCTTGTCCATGATAATTTCTTAAGACACTTACAATTTTGCATCACAGGCCTTAATCATCCGGTTAACCTGCCTAAAAACCCGATTTATCTTGATGCCTTGATTGGCGGCCAGGATCTGGTCACAGGGATTACCCCTAAAATTGGCAGAAAGTTCATTCAATGCGTGGCGATTGAAGGCTTTCCCATGGAGTCTTTTCCCGGGATTTTAACGGCACTGACCCAATTGCCGGTTGAATACCGTTGGAGTTCTCGCTTTATCTTTATGGATGCGCATGAGGCCGTCGCGCATTTCACCAAGTATCGTAAAAAATGGAAACAAAAGGTGAGAGGCTTTTTTGATCAGGTTTTTAATAACAACTCTGGGGTAATTGATGAGGATGCCCTGGATATGGTCAAAGACGCGCAATCAGCTATTGCAGAAACCAATTCAGGCATGGTCGGCCAAGGCTATTTCACCTCGGTGGTCGTATTGATGGATGAGGACAGGGCTGCAGTTGAAAAGGCTGCTTTGATGATTGAGAAGAACATCAATGCCCTTGGCTTTACCGCGAGAACCGAAACCATTAATACCCTCGATGCCTTCATGGGCAGCCTGCCAGGTCATGGAGTTGAAAATATCAGAAGGCCTTTGATTAACACCATGAATCTGGCGGATTTGTTACCCACTTCCAGCATCTGGACAGGTGAGAATAAGGCGCCTTGCCCCTTGTTCCCTGCATTGTCACCGCCCTTGATCCATTGTGTCACCAGCGGAAATACACCTTTCAGGCTGAACCTCCATGTTAGGGATTTTGGCCATGGCATCATGTTTGGTCCAACCCGTTCGGGTAAATCAACCCATCTCGGGTTAATTGCCTTGTCTTGGCGGCGATATAAAGAGGCGCGTATTTATTCTTTTGATAAAGGCATGTCTATGTACCCCACCTGCAAGGCTACCGGAGGTGAGCATTACACGATTGCGGATAAAGCCTCAACGCTTGCCTTTGCGCCCCTACAGTTTTTAGCGACCAAAGCAGACAGGGCATGGGCCATGGAATGGATTGATACCATTCTGGCTTTAAACGGCTTAAACACAACACCCGCGCAGCGCAATGAGATTGGCCATGCCATTATGAGCATGCATCGAAGTGGCTCTAAAACTTTGTCTGAATTTGTCATGACTATTCAGGATGAGCCTATTCGTGAAAGCCTAAAACAATACACTATTGATGGTCTGATGGGACATTTATTAGATGCCGAAAGCGATGGTTTGGGTTTGTCTTCCTTCATGACTTTTGAAATCGAGCATCTTATGGGCTTGGGTGAAAAATTTGCCTTGCCGGTGTTGCTGTATTTGTTTAGACGGATTGAAACATCGTTGGATGGGAGGCCAACCCTTATCTTGTTGGATGAGGCCTGGTTGATGTTGGCACACCCGGTGTTTAAAAACAAAATTGCCGAGTGGCTTGATTCCATGGCCAAGAAAAACTGTGTGGTCTTTATGGCAACACAGCATTTATCACACGCAGCAGGCTCTGGCATTCTCGACATTATCGTTGAATCCACCGCTACAAAAATCTTTTTACCTAATCTTTTTGCCCGTGATCCAGAGACACGGTTGATTTATGAGCGCATGGGCTTAAACCCACGACAAATCGACATCATCGCTACCGCCCAACCCAAGCGTGATTACTACTATGTCAGTGAAAAAGGCCAGCGGCTTTATCAGTTGGCATTAGGACCGCGGGCGTTAGCCGTTGTCGGGTCAACCGATCCTGACTCTATCGCGCGGATGAAACAGCTGGAACAACAATTTGGCGAACAATGGGTGAATTACTGGCTCTTGGAAAAAGGCCTCACGTTGAACCAATATGGAGAAGCAGCATGAATAAAATCAGACAATGGCTAACGCCCGCATCCAAAAAACTAAAACTCACGAATAACCCTTATCTCAATGCCAAAAGAGCCTGGAATACACACACCGCAGGCTTGATGAAATCACTGCAAATCTGGCAGCTGATAGGCTTAAGCAGTTTACTGGTAGCCTTGGCTGCCGTTGGCGGATTGATTGCGATTGGAAGCCAGTCAAAGTTTGTTCCCCTGGTATTTCAGCAGGATTACAGCGGTAACACCCTTTCAGTGACTCGTGCTGACCGAGTTGGACAGGCAAGTATTGATGATTATCGCACCACGGCTGCGCATTTCATTGAGAACCTGCGCATGGTTAGTGCCGATAGCGAGTTGCAGAAAAAGGCTGTTTTTCAGGTCTATGCCTATTTAAACCAAAACGATGCGGCACTCACCAAGGTTCAGGAATTCTATAGCGACAAGCAACAATCCAATCCCTTTGAAAGAGCAGCCCATGAGCTGGTCAGTATCGAAATCAGATCTGTTCTGAAAGAGACTGAGGATACCTGGCAGGTTGATTGGATTGAGACGGTTAGAAATCGCGATGGAACCATTAAACAAAAGCCTGCCTTGATGAAGGCTATTGTCACCATGTATCAGGAAAGTGAGGTCAATGACATTGCTAGTGAGTCCATTTTGAAAAACCCGCACCTGATTTATATCCGCGATTTTAACTGGTCTTATGACTTAAAACATGGGGAATAGCTATGAAAAAATTAATCCTTTCATTGGGCTTATTGCTGCCGCTGGCAGGTTTTGCTCAAGACAATAACGAACTCGCCAACCTGTATTTTTCCAAAAATCTGCCTGAATTATCTGCCCATGATAAGTTGGCTTTAAATATCGCTGAGCGTTTTCAACAGGGGGACAAGACCAGCAAGCCTTTTCAATCGTCTGATGGCTCAGTCAGTTTTGTTTATGGTTCTGGTCAAATCAGAGTGGTCTGCGCACCCTTGCAGGTTTGTGATATTGCCTTGCAGCCAGGGGAAGAATTTAACGATATGAATGTGGGCGACCCGCGCTTTATCGTTGAACCCTCGATTACTGGCTCAGGCATGGATCAACAAATCCATTTGCTGATTAAACCTAAAGATGCCGGCCTTGATACTTCGCTGGTGGTCACTACCGACAGAAGAACCTACCATTTCCGTTTAAAGTCGGATCGCTATGACTTTATGCCTTATGTTTCATTCACCTATCCCGATGAGGCCAAAGCCAAATGGCGGATGCTGAAACGTATGCAGGCTGTACGGCAAAAAGAAAATACTTTTGCTGAAACCAATGAGTACCTCGGCAATCTGAATTTCAATTACAGGATTGAAGGCAACGCACGATTCAAACCGGTTCGGGTCTATAACAATGGCGTTAAAACCATTATTGAAATGCCGGCCAATATGTCGCAAAACGAAGCCCCAGCGCTCTTGGTCTTACGAGGCGGCGGGCTTTTCAAAAAGCCGGAATCAGTGATGGTCAATTATAGACTGCAAGGCTGTCGCTACATTGTAGACAATGTCTTTGACAAGGCAATTCTGGTTATTGGCAGCGGCTCATCCCAAGAAAAAATTACCATTACGAGGTGTTAGAGATGAAAAAATTAAGTCTGATACTACTGATGATTTTGTTATCAAGCTGTACAACCATGCGTTATGGCAATTTCACTGCTCCAGCGGAAGGCCGTAATGTTTATCTGGCTCAGGACGCTGTGCAGCAATTAATCCGCATTTATCCCCCGGCGCAGAATACCTTTTGCCTTAATCAAAAAGTAACGGATGGTTTTGGGCGAAGTCTCATTCAAGAAATGCGAAAAAAAGGCTATGGCGTGATTGAAAACGTCCAGCATAAGCAAAAGGCCAATTTTTTCTATGTGGTCGATGAGATAGAGCTGGGGCAATTGTATCGGGTCAGCCTGTATATCAACAGCCAAGCTTTGAGCAGGCTTTACGCCAGCAACAAGAACCAGCTTGCCCCAGTTAGCGCCTGGTCGCACAAGGAGTAATATTGATGAAACCAAATAATGATTTGCTGTCACCTGATTCTTCACCCCAAAAGCTCAACACAGCCGGTGTGAAACGAGTTAATAATCTACCCCTGGTCATTGCTATTAGTGTTCTGACTGTCTTTGTCCTGCTGATTGCCTTGGTGGCATATAAGCGCGGTAATGCACAGAATCAGATCGTAGAACCATTAAAAATTGCGAGTGCCAAGAAAAATACCTTAAGCCTTGCCAATGAGATAGTGGGAAATCGCAAGGCCGGGGTCTTGCCAGCTTTTGAAGAAATTCAAACCGCTAAGCCATCAATTGACTTACCGGAGCCCCTCCCAAAGCCCAAGGATTTAGAAGATCAAACTGTTTCAGATACCGAAATAGAGCGCATCCGCCAAGAAAAAACGCAGGATTTTGAGGAAGCGGTCAAGGCCAAGAGCGCCATCATGGTTGATAGCACCCGGTTGAACAATAACAAGCCGCCAAGAGCATTGCCAGCCAACCAGGATGTAACCATGGATATAGACGTAGCCTCTCACTTTAAAGCACAACTGCAAGCCTTGCAGCAAAAGCAAAATGCAAGACCCGTGGCCTTGAATATTGGTGGAGAGGAAAACGAGATGCGCTGGCATTTAAACTCAAGGCTTGAAAATCCCAATAGTCGATTTGAGTTGCGGGCAGGCTCTGTTATCCCCGGCGTGATGGTAAGCGGTATTACCTCGGAATTACCAGGGCAAATCATCGGTCAAGTCTCGCAAAATGTTTATGACACGCCAACAGGCAAACATCTTTTGATTCCCCAAGGCACAAAACTGATAGGGGTTTATTCCAGCGATGTGAGCTTTGGTCAAAACTCAGTGCTGGTTGCTTGGCAAAGACTGGTTTTCCCTGATGGTAAAGCACTGGATATCGGCTCTATGCCTGGCTCAGATAGTGCGGGATATGCAGGCTATCGCGATCAGGTTGATCATCATTATGCAAGAATCTATGGCTCTGCACTTTTGATGTCTGGCATTGTCGCTGGCATTACCTACAGTCAAAATATTAATCAACCCAACCAATACGGCTTTGCCCAACCAACCGCGGGCAGTGTTTTAAGTCAGGCCTTAGGCCAGCAATTGGGTGAGGTAACCTCGCAGCTGGTGTCCAAAAATTTGAATGTCTCTCCGACTATCAATATTCGGCCTGGCTACCGCTTCAATATCATCGTGGTGAAAGACTTAACCTTTAACCGGCCTTATCGCCAATTTGCTTATTAATGGAGAAATGTTATGAAATTGAGAATCATGCTTGTTTATCTCTGGTCGCTTCATGCTTTTGCAAGCGGTGCACCTGTGTTCGACGTTGCAAACTGGATTCAAAATGCGAAAATGATTACAACTCAACTAAGTGAGTATAAGACGCAAGTTGATCAGTACAAAAACCAGGTTAATCAATACCAGAATATGTTGGCAAATACGAAGTCACTGACTTCCTTTGAATGGGATAACGCCAACTCAGTTATTAATAACTTGCTTGAATCAACGGATACCATTGATTATTACAAGCAAGAAGCTGGCAGTTTGCAAGGCTATCTTGACCGCTTTCAAAGCCAGGAATATTACCAGAAGACGTCCTGTTTTAATGACAGTGGCCAATGTTCAGCTGAAGACTTAAGAAAAATCAAACAAACAAGGCTCGCGGCTTCCGTTGCCGAAAAGCGCGCCAATGATGCCATGATCAAAGGCATCGACAAACAACAGCAAAGCTTAAAAGCCGATTCCGCCAAACTCCGTACCCTGCAATCCCAGGCGCAAAGTGCCGAAGGTCAAAAGCAGGCACTTCAAGCTGCTTCACAATTAGCCAGTCAACAAAATCACCAACTCATGCAGATCCGGGGTTTAATGATGGCGCAACAAAATGCCCAAGCGGTAAAAGATGCTGCGGCTGCGGACAAGGAAGCCATTCAATCGGCAGGAGATAATCGTTTTCGCGCAGGCAGCTACCACAAAAGCTCAGGAAAAAAATGGTAGTTCAATTCAAACAACAAGGAGAAACAATGAAAAAAATAGGTCTGACAATAGCAGTTATGGCTTGTTTACTGTCCGGTTGTGACAGTGCAGAAACCAAGGCAAGCAAAAAAGCCGCGCATCTGGCCACCCTGACCTGTGAAAGCAGCAGAGAAGGTCGCACCACTGAGGAATTACAAGCCATTGGGGATGCCTGCTTCAAGCGAGGCAGCTATACCAAAAGTTCTGGTAAAAAATGGTGATCCTATGAAAAAAAAGACAATCACCTGTTTAATTGCACTCTTTATACTGGTGTTTTCCATTAACAGTTATGCCCAAGGCGGCGGTATAGACAGCAGGGATTTGCTGGATAATATCCTGTATCGGTTTTCCACCACAGCGTCCATGTGGAGCCAAACCTTGCTCGCCTATGCCCGTTACCTCTTTTGGTCTTTGGCCTTAATCAGCATGGTCTGGACTTATGGTCTTATGGCCTTGCGCCGCGCGGATATTCAGGAGTTTCTCGCTGAAACGGTGCGATTTTTTGTGGTTCTCGGCTTTTTTTATTGGTTGCTGGACAATGGTCCGGCTATTGCAACAGCCATCATGGATTCCATGCGCAAGCTCGCCGCTAATGCTTCGGGGATTGATGCCCATGTATCGCCATCGGATATTGTCGATGTGGGTTTTGATATCGTCTCCAAGGCGATTGATAACTCATCCATTTGGTCGCCAGCTGCCACCACCGTTGGCTTGATAGTCGCAGGTCTTATTCTGGTAGTTTTGGCCCTGGTCAGTATTAACATGCTGATTGTCCTTATCACCGCCTGGATTTTAACCTATGGCGGCATCATTCTCTTAGGCTTTGGTGGT
Source organism: Legionellales bacterium (assembly GCA_027449905.1). Taxonomy (GTDB): domain Bacteria; phylum Pseudomonadota; class Gammaproteobacteria; order Legionellales; family Legionellaceae; genus DAIDKT01. The sequence continues at coordinate 12,010 of DAIDKT010000010.1, read as the reverse complement.
GGTCGATGGACGCAGGATATTGCTATTCAATACTACAAAACCGTGCTGGGTATCGCCTTGCAGGCCTTTGCCATGATTTTGATTATTGGCATTGGCAAGTCTTTTGTTGATCAATATTACGCTGCCATGGCAAAGGACATTTTATTGAAAGAAATGTTTATCATGCTGGTCGTTGCCATTCTTTTGCTGGTACTCGTGAATAAAATCCCGCCTGTATTAAGCGGGATTGTCTCGGGTGGCTCAGGTGGTGGCGGTGGTCTGGGCTTGGGTGGTGCCTTGGGTGCTGCAGGAATTGCTGGCGCCGCTCTGGCCAGCGCTGCTGGTACAGCAAGCGCTGAAGGTGCCGGTGGTTTATCAGCATTGAAGGCCGCCTTCAATGCTGCATCGCAAAGCAGCACAGGCACTGTTTCAGATGGCGGTTCTAGCCCTAAATCTGGCGGATTAAGTGAGGCCATGGGGCGGGCGACCCAATTTGCCGGTCACTTCGGATCTCATTTGGCCTCAGGTGCCGCAGAAGTTGCGCGTGAAAAGGCAGCCTCTATCCGAGAAGCCTTCTCGGCGAAAGTTGCAGAAACCACGGGGGGTAAAATCGCCGATGCCATTCATCAACGAATGGATGCCAACAATGACTCATCCCCACCTGAGCAGCCAGACACACCCGCGCCAAACGTCAGATCAATGGGTGCGCCAGAAGGAAGTTTTAGCTCAGGCACTGATGAAGTCTGTCAGTTTGTTAATTGCAAGGTCGCCGGAGACAGTCAATGACACTGAACAAACCCAATAAAGCCATTGGCCCTCAAGTGAGACAAAAGCCTAATCAGCGGTTTAACCTGCCGCTGATTGGCTTGGCCTTGCTGTCTGTGATAGTCAGCCTGCAAATAGGCACCCAATATTTGGCCTGGAAATTTCATTACTTTGAGGGTTTAGGCTTTTCGCTTGCCCATGTTTATCTGCCCTGGCAGCTTTTTTTATGGAATTTTAAATATCACCAATACTACCCGGATTATTTTAACGCCGCATTTGGCATCGTGGTGATGAGCACAAGCCTTTTTTTGATGATGGTGATTCTTGTCAGTCAACAACTTAAAAAAGGTGAAATCAGCGAATACCTGCATGGTTCAGCGAGATGGGCCAGTATGGAGGATTTAAAAAATGCCAGCCTTATCGGCCATGACGAAGGGGTCTATGTTGGCGCATTTGAAGATGAACAGGGCGAGATTCATTATCTGCGCCACAATGGCCCAGAGCATATCTTAACCTATGCTCCCACCCGCTCTGGAAAAGGGGTGGGGCTTGTGATTCCCACCCTGTTATCCTGGAAGCATTCCTGTGTTATTACCGACTTAAAGGGCGAGCTGTGGGCAATGACTGCCGGGTGGAGACAACAATATGCCAACAACAAAGTCATCCGTTTTGAACCAGCGACATTAAAAGGCTCAGCCCGCTGGAATCCGTTAGATGAAATCCGGGTAGGCACGGAATCAGAGGTGGGTGATGTGCAAAATCTCGCAACACTGGTAGTTGACCCCGACGGCAAAGGCCTGGAAACCCACTGGCAGAAAACCTCGCAAGCCCTTCTGGTCGGCTTTATTTTACATGCGATTTACAAGCTAAAAAATCAGGGAGAACCCGCCACCTTTCCCAACATCGACCACATGCTGGTTGATCCCAATACCAATATTGCTGATTTACTGATTGAAATGACTCAATACCCGCATATCGAAGGCAAGACCCATCCGGTTATCTCTGCCTCTGCCCGCGATATGATAGACAGGCCTGAGGAAGAAGCAGGTTCAGTCTTATCGACTTTGAAATCCTATTTGGCTTTATACCGTGATCCGGTGGTCGCTTTTAATGTCTCTGATTCGGATTTCTGTATCCGCAATTTGATGAACCATGAAAGCCCGGTGAGTCTTTATATTGTGACCCAACCCAACGACAAGGCCAGACTCCAACCCTTGGTTCGGGTTATGATTAATATGATAGTGCGTCTATTGGCAGACAGGATGGAGTTTGAGCGTGTGCCTGACGATAAGGGGCTTTCTTATGTGAGGGCGAAACGAACTTATAAACATCGCTTGCTCTGCATGATTGATGAGTTTCCAAGCCTGGGTAAACTCGATATTTTGCAAGAGTCCTTAGCTTTTGTTGCCGGATACGGCCTTAAATTTTATTTAATCTGTCAGGACATCAATCAACTGAAAAGCCGTGAGCGCGGTTATGGCCAGGATGAAACCATTACATCCAATTGCCACATCCAAAATGCCTACCCGCCAAACCGGGTGGAAACGGCCGAGCATTTATCCAAGCTGACGGGGCAAACCACCATCGTTAAAGAACACATCACTACCAGCGGCAAACGCATTTCAACATTTCTCTCGCAAATATCTAAAACCATCCAGGAAGTATCAAGACCATTATTAACAGTCGATGAATGTTTGCGCATGCCTGGACCAAAAAAGGATGCCAATGGCTTGATCACTGAGGCTGGCGATATGGTGGTTTATGCGGCAGGCTTCCCGGCGATTTATGGCAAGCAGCCCCTGTATTTTAAAGATCCGGTTTTTATCGCCCGAGCAGCCATTGAAGCCCCGGAATTGTCCGATATCTTACGCCTGCGATTAAGCAAGGATGAGGAAATCAGACTATGAAAGTATTGTCTGTCTGCCTGATTAGTCTGATTGGCTTAGTCTATCTCTTAATCGCTATGGGATTTCGCATTAATCTCACCGATTCAATCCCGGTCGGCTTATATCACATTACCCACGAAGGCGAGCTCAAGAATGCCTATGTCATCTTTTGCCCTGATAACAGGCCAGCTTTCAGGCTTGGCCTTGATAGAAGCTATATAGACCATGGTCTTAACTGCGGAGGTTATGGCTATTTGATGAAAAAGGTGGTGGCCATCCCTGGTGATATCGTCTCAACAACCAAAGCCGGTGTCTTTGTAAATCAGGCGCGTATTCCTTTCTCGAAGCCGAAGTTAAAAGATGGACTAAATCGTCCCTTACCCCAATGGCATGCCACAAATTATCAACTCAGCAAAGACGAGCTGATGACCATGACCAGTCAAAGCGAATGGTCTTTTGATGGTCGCTACTACGGCCTTGTTCAAACAAGGCAAATCAAAGGAATGTTAAGACCCCTATGGGTCATCAATAAACTGGAGAAAAATCATGACGAATATAAATGAACTAATGGATGTAATTTCAGAAAAATTCGAGGATTTGGTCATCCCCGGATTTTTGGTTGAAGTCAGTCCAATTGAGGCGGACATCATGGGCGCATTTGTTGAAGATGCACTCAGTGAAGATGAGGCTATGGAGGCAGCTTATGACTAAAGTGCCCTACCACGAAATTGTTGCCAAACAGATTATTGAAAATCTAAAAGGCGGAACGGCGCCCTGGCTAAAGCCTTGGGAGCCAGGGATTGGCAATGGACAGGTTCCCTTTAATCCCGTCACTAGCAAACGGTATCGCGGCATCAATGCCCTGTATTTGATGCTCAATCAAAGCGATGACAATCGCTGGCTGACCTACAAACAGGCGCAAAGCATCGATGCTCAGGTTCGTAAGGGTGAAAAAGGCACCACCATCCAATACTGGAAATTTAACGAGGAACGAGTCAAAGAAGATGAGGCCGGTCGCCCTGTACTTGATGAGCAAGGCAATTCAGTCAAAATTCAAGTCAGCCTTGAAAGACCCCGGGTCTTTTATGCAACAGTTTTCCACGCCTCACAAATTGAGAACATGCCAGCCCTTGTAACAAAAGAGCCTGACTGGTCTATGGTGGAAAAAGCAGAAAAACTCTTGCTGCAATCCGGTGCTGCCATTTTTCATTCCGAAGCAGACCGAGCCTTCTACAGGTTGTCAACTGACAGTATTCACCTATCGCCTAAAGCGCAATTCAAATCCGCCGCCCATTATTACGCCACAGCCCTCCATGAACTCGGTCATTGGAGCGGGCATCCATCAAGGCTAGACAGGGATCTGGCGCATCCATTTGGCTCGGAGGCCTATGCCAAGGAAGAACTTAGGGCTGAAATTGCCAGCATGCTCTTGGGAGCAGAACTTGGCATTGGTCACGACCCGTCGCAACATACCGCCTATATCAAGTCATGGATTCGCGTTTTGGAGGATGATCCTCTCGAAATTTTCAGAGCCTCTGCGGACGCTGAAAAAATATTCCATCACATCTGTGCACTGGATCAAGTTCAGGCAATCGATCAAGCACAGCCAATAGAAATCAGGGAAGACAGCACCATTGAGAGAGCAGTTATGAAAAATGAACAACTCACTACTGAAAAGACTTGGCTAAGTATTCCCTTCAAAGAAAAAGAATTAGCCAAAGCCCAGACAGGCAAACTGCCCGATGGCACAACAGCCATCACCTGGGATAAAGCCCAGAAATGTTGGTACGCAAACCCCGGCGTTCCTTTAGATAAAATCAAGGCATGGCTGCCAAACCCGCGAGTATTATCCAAAGACAAAGCCATCTCGCCTGAAGATGAATTCAAAGAAGCACTGATTAGAATGGGGGCAATTGTCTCAGGCAAACACCCTGTAATGGACAGCAAGCCGCACCGAATCGAAATGGACGGGGATAAACAGGGTGAAAAGGCTGGATTCTATGTAGCTCATTTAGACGGCATGCCGGCTGGCTACATCAAAAACAACCGCACAGGGGAAGAGCTGAAATGGAAAAGCAAAGGCTATGTCTTGACCGATGAACAAAAGTTGGCGCTCAAGTCTCAAGCCCTGAAAAATCAAAGAAATCGCGAGATTGAGATTGAAGAATTACAAAGAAGCACGGCGATTATGCTCAAACAAAAACTATCCTTAATGAATGAGATAACCGAACCAACCCCCTATTTGAAAGCAAAAGGAATACAAGTTCATTCTGGCGTTTACACTGATGAAACCAACAATTTAACCTGCATTCCCGCCACCGATACTGAAGGAATCATTTGGACGGTTCAATATATCGCCGATGATGGCACCAAGCGCTTTGCAAAAAATTCAAGAAAAGAAGGTTGTTTTCATGTATTGGGCGGACTGGATAAACTGGCTGATGCGCCTGTGATTGTCATCGCCGAAGGCTACGCCACTGCTGCAACAATAAAAGAAGCAACAGAGCTACCAGCCGTTGTTTCAGCCTTTGACTCAGGAAATCTTAAATCAGTCACTAAAGCTTTGCATGAGAAATACCCCCATATCCCAATGATGATTGCTGCCGATGACGATAAACATGTTGAGCTAACCAAGGACATTAACCCGGGCAAAGATAAGGCTATAGAAGCCGCCAAAGCCGTCAATGGCCTGATTATCCTGCCAACCTTTGCACCCAATGAACAGTCTGAAAATCCCAGGAAATTTAGCGATTTTAATGACATGGCCAGGCATAGCCGCTTGGGTTTGGACGGTGTAAAACGTCAGTTTAAGTCGAAAATAGAAAAGTTCGTTAAAAAACATCATCAACCGCGCTATTCAAAGCAAGGTAATGTTGTTCACATCGCTTAAAACCAATCGGTAATGATATACTAACGGCTTTGATGCTTTTACAATAAGTTGCCAGATCTCATTCCGCTAAAAGATATTGCAACTTTGGATGAATTGGCTGATGTTTTTTTGGAGTATAGCTAATCTATGAAGAAAACCATTTTTGATGATGTTGATAATTTAGAAAAAGAAGCCGTTCTTTTTGGCCTACAATGGGAAACTAAAGCCCAAATTATGGCGCAAATTCGCAACGAGTGTCTGGAAATTGAAGAACATCTGGAGGCAAAAGACAAAAGAGATGCCTTGCAGGATGAAATAGGTGATTTAATGCACGCAGTATTTTCCTTATGCACTTATTGTAACTTTGATACTGAGCTTACCCTGCGAAAAAGCCTGAATAAATTTGAACATCGGTTAAATGCCATGAGGGTCATTGCTAAAGAGCAGGGTTTGGATAATTTACAGGGCAAATCATTTGATGAGTTGATGCACTATTGGGAACTGGCTAAAAAAATGACCTTGATTCCAGAAAATACGGGGGTTCGTGGTACAAAAAAAGCGCTTCACCTATGGGAAAAGGTAACGCAGAAAGAGTTAATTTTAAATAATGTCTGGTGTGGTCAATGCAGTGGGGTATGCAAAATGATATACCCTGTTGCCATAGAAAACGGTAATACAATTACGCTTGAAGGCGAGTGTGCGGCATGTGGTTCCAAGGTTGCTAGATATCTGGATGAAGCATGAAAGATAATGATGCAGCTACCAAATGGGCAGTAGATTATCTAGAATCTCATGATTGTCGACTGATTACTATTCAAAAAATAGTTGAACCAGCCTACTCGATAGTGAAAAAAATAAGCACGTCTCAGGGTGCTTTCTATTTGAAACAAACGCCACCCGCACTATTTATTGAACCTGACACAATAACCTTGCTCCAAGCTCAAGGATGTCAGCACATCCCAACCGTCATTGCAAAAAATGATCAGTATCATTGCTTTTTGACAACCGCTTGTGGCGATGTCACTTTACGAACTCTGTTTTCAAAGGACAATATTGATATGGACTTATTGGGGAAAGGTATTAGCCATTACGTGTCTATTCAAAGAAAATTAGAAAATGATACACCTATGCTGCTTGCCTCGGGCTTCCCTGATTGGAGGCTGGATAAATTTCCTTTATTGTATCGGGAACTTATACAAGACACGGATCTCTTGATTGCTGATGGCTTATCTCAAAAAGAAATCGATGCACTTAATCAAAATTATGATTTCTGTGAAGAACAATGTGCAAAGCTGGCAAAGTACAAAATCTCTGAAACCATCAACCATTGTGATTTTCAGGATAATAATATACTTCTTTCCGAAGAAACAGGAGAGCTAAGCATTATTGACTGGGGCGAGGTTGTGATTAGCCATCCATTTTTCTCGCTCAATACTTGCTTATGGAACCTGACTTATTTCCATAGCGTGAAGCCAGATGACATTCAGTATCAAGCATTACAACGCAGCTGTGTTTCCTCCTGGTTAGGTAGCCATGAAGAAAGCGATTTAATAACGGCTTTCAACATCGCCAACGATCTTTTGGGTATTTTCGCAGCCTTGGGTTACAAGCACATGTATGAGGCAACTGCAAATCAGTCAAAGACCGTCCAAGAAGAGCATCCTGGCTCGATAGCGGGTTGTTTAAGAAGCTTCTTAAATCATTAGCAATATTGATGAGTTTGCATGGGTTTTTCTAATACCTCTGATCTTGGAATGACTCAAATCTAAAAATACAAAGACAGGGTAATATATGCTCTAATATTTTACAGCTCATATTCTAGTTCTTTATCTTTGTAGAGAAATCTTGATGAATTAATTTAATCCCAAATTATTCTCTATGAGTTTAATTTCAATACGCTCTTTACCACCGCCAACATTAATTCTCTTAAGAGCAATATAACCAACCTCTGATGTTTTTTTAACATGGGTTCCTCCACAAGCTACTTTAGAAAACCCCTCAATTTCCCAAAAACGTCTCTGATTTTGGATATCAGTGAATCCTGTTTTAATGAGGTAATTTTTTTCTATAATTGCATTGTAGTCACGAAGCAGATCTTCAAATAGGAAGGAAATATTTTGATTATAGAAAAAATCTATTCTAGCCTTGGTTTCGGCTATATGCGCTCCTATTTTTTCAAGATTAAGTTTTTGCACCACAAGCTCAAGAATTAATTCAGCAGCAAAATGCAGGCGCATAAGCCTATACCGTCGAGGCCAATCAATTTTCATGGTCACTACATTGCCAGGCTTAAAGTTATGACCATCTGGAAGCGTATAGTAAATAAGATTGCCATCTATTTCAGAATGAATGACAGCAAGCCCATTAATATCAGCTTTATCACTTTCCTGGCCACCTGAAAAAGAAAAGACGATGGTTTCTTCGAATAAAATACGGTTATTATCAACTGAAACCACACGAGTTTCTAAATAAGACTGGTAGGGATTATCCCAAAATATTTTTCGCATAATGAACCTACTTGATAGTAATAACTTTGCCGTGGGTTAGTGATTCAATGTCAGTCGAACTCAAGCTAAAAACAGCATTAGGGGTACCAGCAGCAGTCCATAGAGTTTTATATTGCAGTAAATCTTCATCTATAAAAATATGGGCAATCAGTTGTTTATGCCCTATAGGAGGAACACCTCCAATAGCAAAACCAGTTATATCACGAGTAAAATGAGCATCTGCTTTAACAATTTTTTCGCCAACCTCCAGCTCGATGGCTTTTTCATTAACGCGATTAATACCGCTTGCCAATACCAAAACAGGTTGCCTGGTTTTTTCAGTGCAAAACAATAATGACTTCATAATTTGTGCTACATCGCACCCTATAGTATTTGCAGCATCGATTGCTGTACGAGTGCTTGCAGAAAGCTCAATCACCTCGAAAGTCAATCCTTTTTCTACTAAAGCCTCTTGTACACCCTGAGCACTCTTGCTTAATATTTTATTTTCATCAGACATTGGAAACTCCTTAAACTTAGCGCCATAAAGAACATTTTTTGGTTAACTCAGTGACTTTTTCCCAATCACCAAATAAGACAATGCCATAATAAATAAGATCTTCTTCTTTCGTCTGGCCGGTCCTTTCAATTTGTTCTTGATAAGTGCCTACAGTCATGGTGTCTGTAAAATCATTTAATAAAATATTCTGGCTCAAAGCTGCTTGACGTAATTTTCTTATTTTATTTGAGTTTTCGGACAAGATAATAAAAGGTATTTCCGAAATAAAAGGATGAGAGCCACCATTAGCATCTTGATAATCAGATAGTCTCAAATCTGGCTGGCCAATAGCTGAACCCAAACCAATACACATATGCGCCAGGGCGTTCATTACTTTACCTGGCTCAATACTTTTATTCAGTACAGCTACTAATTTGTTTTGGAACAACTCGGTGGACATCTCTTAACTCCTTCCTCAGCGATTTACAATATGTGCGTTATAACGCATAATAATTCATGTTATCATATGTGCGTCATAACGCACAAGCATTTTGGTGGAATTGTTGTGGAAAAAATATACAAGCATATTGCAGCAACACTTAAAGAATTACGCCAGAAAAAGGGTTGGAGTTTAGATAAAGCAGCTCTTGCGACGGGTGTCAGCAAAGCAATGCTTGGGCAAATAGAACGCGAAGAATCTAGCCCAACGATTGCCACTTTATGGAAAATAGCAACAGGTTTTGAGACTTCTTTTTCTTCCTTTATTGAAGAGATTAATACGGTTTCCAGTGAAGCGATGCATCGTAAGGGTCAAGTACAAACTATTCATCCTGACGATAAAAAAATTCGCGTTTTACCTCTTTTCTCTTTTGATTCGCAGTTGAATTTTGAATTATTTGTTATCGAATTATTGCCAGGCTGCGAGCATTTATCGCCTCCACATAAACATGGAGTCATTGAGCATGTAGTGGTTATTGAAGGCAGTATGGATGTTTTAGTGGATGGAACCTGGCGTTCTCTTTCAAATGGCGAGGGTATCAGGTTTAATGCCAGCCAACCTCACGGTTATCGTAATCTTGCCTCAAAGGCAGCTACTATTCATGACATTATTCATTATCCTAAAACCCAAGAATAGCATTCTGGCTCATTAAGAAACTTCTTAAAAGAGTTGGCAATATTGAGTTTGTACTGGCTTTTTCTAATGCCTCTGACCCTTCAGAGGAACTATTTAGCCTAAAAAATTACCATCGCACATGGTTATCAGGTTTGACTCTTTTGCGCTCCAGCTTATCAGGTGCATTATCCTGCAATAGCACTTCACCTCTTGCGGCGAGCTGAACCACATCGAGTTGGGACAGGTCTCGCAGGCCGTTTTGATTTTCGGCCGGCGTGCCACAGCTAGTGCGGTAAGGGTTGGGCTTTGTTCTTGTTTTTCCCCACTTTCTTCGGCCTCCTGTTCTAATAGCTTCATCGTTTCCAGAAGTTCTTCTTCCATTACCATATCGGTTTCGTCTTGCATGTTCATTGTTGGTCTCCTGTTTCAGTTTGGTTCGTTGGGCTTCAATATCTGGATCAGCGAAGGTGATTGGGATGTTATGTTGAATCACGATTTGCAGGATGATTTTTTTAAATAGCGGCGAGCCATTTACCCGAATACAGTTGCCGTATTGTCGCTGCGCCATTTCCAGGGCTTTTATTAATGTGTCAATCGAACCACCTTTAGAAATTTTGATCTCATGGCCATTATTTCTGATGACGGCTTTATCGATTTTGTATATCTCTGTGCCTTCTTTGGTGATCGAGTCCAGGATATTGAGATCGGTTGGGGAGGTATCTGCTCTGCCCCCGGACAGAGAGTATTTGCCGTTGTTCTTTCGATTTTGAAAACGCAATGCGGTTAAAGCATCATGATCCCCGGTCTCTGCTTTATACCTCAACCAATCAGCCCAGGTTCGATTCTGATGCCCGTTAATCTGGTTTTGGCGTTGGGCTGAATAGTTGTTGCGAATTCTCTCAATTTCATCCAAGAGGGTCTTGCTGATTTGCCCATACAGAAGTTTTTTTTGAATGATCGGCATTTTCATCAATTTCAAGGCCTTTCTTTTTAGCCTGGCTCGCTTTTTGGCTTTTTCAATGGAACCAGCCTTGGCTTGTCGCAGTGTTTTGAGCTTGTCTGCAAGGATGATTTTGTTCTTAAGCCTTTCATCACGATAACGGGCATACAGCTCGGAATTGGACATGGCCTTACTAAGTGGTTCATAGCGATAAGTATTTTTTGAATCGGCCTCACTCTGAAATGAGGCGGGTGTAAATTCCCCCAGTTTGGACAGTAGATTCTTTTTGGAAAAATTGCGGGAAACCGAACTGGCTTTAACAATTAGCTCCTTCTTGTCACAGAAAACAAACCCATTGGCTCTGAGCTTAATTGCCAACTCATGCGCTGCCAGTGTTTGGTGAAGCTCATTCCAGCTGCTGGCCGCCTCTAGTTGATCCTTACAATGGCGTTTCATCCAGTTAATCAAGCTTTCAATACCAGAATGCTGCTCCATATCATCGGCTAAATTTTCAGACCGACCCTTTCGTGTTTGATGATTGGTTATTTCCAGTCCATACTCAATTTCCAATTGGGTTGCCACCTCAGCAAAGGTTTTATAAGCCCTGTATGGCTCAATCATGTTGAGTGTTTTGGGGTGAATTTTATTGATTGCGACATGGATATGAAGATTATCCGTGTCATGATGGACGGTGCTGATTCTTTGGTGATCTTTAAGCCCAATAGAGGATACAACCCGGTCTTCGATAATGTTCAACAGTTTATCAGACAGGATTTCGCCTAAGGCAAAAGAGATCAATAAATGATAAGTTTTATCCGCTGTAGCCCGTTGATTTTTGGCTTGGGTCGCCAAAACTTCTTGAACCGCCCAGGCGGTATCGATACTGTTGCAATTGGATAAGCTAATCTTTCCTACCCGTTCCTGTTTATCCTGGGGATTGGTGATGTATTGGACGAGGCCTGAAAAGCTGCTAAGTCGTGCGGTTTTCATAGGGATATGGCGAATAATCATAGCTTTTTCACCACCTGCAACATTGTCTCCTGCAAGATCCGAATTTTATTTAACAGGGTCATTATCGTGGCATGGTCAAAATGAGCGACGCGCTTATCTTGGGTCAACCAGAGTTTTAACAGTCCACCAAGTCTGCCGATATCAGCATTGATTTTGGCAAGCTGGATTACATGGTCTTTATCAATTGCACTTTGCAGCTGATACCCAAGACTTATTCGTCTTAGATATTCCGCGATAGATAAACCTGCATTGGCCGCATTGGCTTTAATTTGCGACTCTTCATTGGGAAGAACAGGAACACGAAGATGGCGACCGTTTTTTCTAGGGCGTGTCCTCAATTTAAAGCCATTAATTGAGCAGATTTGTCGATTTGTAAATTCTTTTTGTTCATCATTACACCAACCATCCATTTTGATTTAATTTAAATCAAAAGTAACAATTAAAATCCTGTAGACTTTTAT
>DAIDKT010000009.1 GCA_027449905.1 Legionellales bacterium | reverse complement strand
AGAAGTCTCCGGTGATTTGATAATTTCAGGAGGCTTCAATTTTAAATAAAGGTATTTGAGTGCTAAATTTACTGGCTTATCTATATTGGCTCTAACCCAAATAATTAATAAATAGAGCGGCCAGCATTTTATATGATTATTTTTAAATAAAAATACAAGGATATAGGCGATTATCGCTGTAATTAATTGTATTTTGACCGCATTTTCTGACTTTTCAAGAAATTTTTTGATTTTTAGCCGTTGTTTGATCCATTTAAAAAAGAGCTCAATCTGCCATCTCGATTTATATAATTCGGCAATCATTTCAGCTGGCTCATCGGCGTGTCCAGGATAAGGACACTGCATCTAGTCGGTGAAAGTCCGACCGAGGTAAAAGACTCAAGCCTCGTAGCTAGGGAGGCATCGTGGCGCGAGAGCAAAACGATGGAGCCCTCCGACAACATATTCAGAAAGGAGTATGCGCAATGTACCAGGCTGTAATGTCATGTGAACGGAGACGTAGCCTCGTAACACGCAATCCGGTGGCTGAGACGGTCGATAACGTGCGAAAGCATCAAGAACTGACTGAAACGAGTCCGATACAGTTAGTTCTCACCAGCGGCTATTATCATGTTTTGTTTCATCCGCATCTGTATTTTCATCTGTATTTTCATCTGTTTTTTTTTCTGTTTTTTCAGTCTTCGAGTGGTCAATATGTTTCGCGAACCATTCATCAAGAAAAAAATTGGGATCATCGAGTAGGGGGTTAAATTTTACCGAGCGAACGGATGGCTGCTTGGTTTCTTCACTGTTGTACTCTAGTATGTGCTGATGGGGGTGACTGGCGATTTGTTCTATATGCTGGTTATCTTCGTCACGTATGGCTTCATTCGTGAGTTGTGATAAATTGATCAGTTGCTTTATTTCAATGTCTTTTTTGCTATATGCCGAAAAAAGTTGATAGAAAGAAAGAGTAACGGCGAACAAGGTCAGTACCAACAATGCCACTTGGGGGATCGCAAGTGATGAAACAAAAAGTGCGAGCAAACCCAGTATACTGATTGCAAAAATCACGGTGTGGATACTGTACATGAAACGACTAACTTTGGGCTCGGGTTTGACCTGGTTAACCGGCATAAAATATTCAATATCTTCCTGAAAATAATCATTTAGCAGTTCGTTTTTTTGTTGCGCACTGATCTCACGTGATCCAATGATAGGTGTATCATCCCAATAGTCGCTGGTTTTTAGACCAAAATCATATAGATCAAAAGCTGTCAAAATCATGGTAAATATCAGCATGGCGATTCCAACGGGAGGGATCAGCATCCCAATGACCAACGGGAGAATCAGAAAGACGAAGTTTAATCCAAAGCCGGTTTCATCTCGCCAAAACTGTAGAAAAGTTGGTGCTTCATCTAAATACATATTTCGACTGTCGGCAAAGGATTTGATAGCAGTTTGCAAAATTTCCACATCTTTGTTGTTAACAGATAATTGTGTATTTATTTTGTCTAGTAAATTGTCGATTCTTGCTTGATATGTGGCAAGCTCTGTTTTGGTCCGTGCATACAGCATGCCTTTAAGTGCTTCTTTTGCTGCTTGATTCAGGGCCGTTATGTTGGTTTCGATATCTGGGGCGTGCTTTTTCAATGGGCTGGAACGTGTTGTTTGATCTGATTCGAGCCTTGAATCAGATGCATCACCCGGTGGGTTATTCAACGACGCAGTTAATTGCTCAAAATGCTTTTGCATGCGTAAAACAAGCTTCAATTCTTGTGACATCATCGTTTGATTTATATCACGTAGCTCATTTGTCATGGATTCCGCCCCAGCGTCGAACAAGATTATTTTCTATATTGAATAAGTCCAATACGCGACCAACACTGTCATTGACTAAGTCCATCAACGTTTGTGGTTGATGATAGAAGGCCGGCATGGGAGGTGAAATGATCCCGCCCATTTGCGTAATGGTTAGCATATTTTGCAAATGGACCAAGTGGAGGGGTGATTCTCGGGGCATTAAGACCAATCGTCGTCGTTCCTTTAAAACCACATCAGCGGCTCTGGCCAGCAGGTTTCCCGCTATCCCATGAGCAATTTCCGCTAGCGTCTTCATCGAGCACGGTGCAACAATCATCCCCATTGTTTGAAAAGAGCCGCTGGCAATGGGCGCTGCAATGTCTGTGTAAGGGTAGTACACATCGGCCAATGACTTTAATGCCGTTGCACTGAGATCGGTTTCATATGCTCGAGTTAATTGAGCGGATTTGGTGACGACTAAATGCGTCTCGATCGATAACTCTTTCAATACTTCCAGAAGACGAATAGCATAAATGATGCCTGATGAGCCACTGATACCAACAATTAAACGTGTTTTTTTCATTTTATTTTTCTAAATAGTCTAGAACAAGGTTTCACTCATTTTGTGTCGTGCCATCTTATTCTGCATCCATCTTTGAATGATTTGGATGTTAAAAAATGCTCAAAATAGCCCTGCTAGTCATGCGCTTTTTAAACATCCAAATCATGCAAATCTGAAAGCAGCCTCTGCGTCTCAGGACAAAATAAGTGAAACATTTTACTAGATGCGATATAATGATCGCCGATCAAATTACGAGTCTTTCATGTTATGACAACCCCGCGGAAAATGCTAGTTACCAGTGCGTTGCCTTATGCAAATGGCCATTTGCATTTGGGTCATTTAGTTGAGCATATTCAAACAGATATCTGGGTTCGCACACAAAAAATGTTAGGCCATCCATGTGTCAGCGTCTGTGGAGACGATGCTCATGGCACGCCTATTATGTTAAAAGCAGAACAGTTAGGGATTTCCCCTGAAGCGTTGACTATGCAGATGCAGGAGAGTCACGAGCAGGATCTGTCTGCGTTTGCGGTCCATTATGATTGTTATCATACGACTCATTCAGAAGAAAATAAAACCTTATCAGCGGATATTTACCAGAAATTGCAAGCGCGGGGCGACATTACCAAAAAGACTATCTCCCAAGCCTATGATCCGGTCAAACATATTTTTTTGCCTGATAGATATGTCAAGGGGACCTGTCCCCAATGCAAAGCACTGGATCAATACGGTGATAGTTGTGAAATATGTGGTGCAACCTATTCTCCAACTGATTTAATTGATCCAGTTTCCGCTATTTCTGGTGCAAAACCAATCGAAAAAGAATCTGAGCACTATTTTTTTGATCTGCTGCGTCATGAAGCTTTGCTGAAGGAGTGGACGCGTAGCGGCTGTCTCCAAACTGAAGTTGTAAATAAATTAGATGAGTGGTTTAAGGTTGGCTTGAAAGCCTGGGATATTTCTCGAGATGCCCCTTATTTCGGTTTTTTAATTCCAGGAACCCTGGATAAATATTTTTATGTTTGGTTAGATGCGCCGATTGGCTATATGGCGAGTTTTAAGAAATACTGTGATCAATCAGGTTTATCTTTTGATGAATATTGGTCTCATGATTCAACGACAGAACTGTATCATTTTGTTGGCAAAGACATTGTTTATTTTCATGCTTTATTTTGGCCAGCTATGTTGGCGGGCAGTGGTCATCGCTTACCAACGGCGATTTTTACCCATGGATTTTTAACCGTAAACGGACAAAAAATGTCTAAGTCGCGCGGTACATTCATTGAAGCACGCCAGTATCTAAAACATTTAAATCCGGAATATTTACGTTATTATTTTGCCGCCAAGTTAAATGGGCGCGCTGAGGATTTAGATTTAAATTTCGCAGACTTTACGAGTCGTATCAATGCCGACTTGGTTGGTAAAGTTGTCAATATTGCCAGTCGGTGCGCAGGCTTTATGAGTAAACAGTTTGAAAATCGTTTAGGAAGCTCACTGGCTGATCCCGCCTTGTATGACCTGCTGATTGAGAGTCGGGGCAGCATCATTGAAGCGTTTCTGCAGCGGGATTATGCCCGGGCGATTCGCCTTATAATGGATTGTGCTGATTTAGTGAATCAATACATCGATGCCCAGAAACCGTGGGTATTGGCGAAATCTGAAGAGACTTTACCACAAGTTCAAGCAATTTGTACCATGGGCATTAATTTGTTTAGAATACTGATTACCTATTTAAAACCGGTTTTGCCGATGATGGCTGCGCAAGCGGAGGTTTTTTTAAATGGCGGGTCATTAACCTGGACTTCAATTGATGAACCCTTGCTAGCGCACACCATTAATCCATTTGTGCCATTGATGACTCGAGTTGACCCAGCAAAAATAGACGCATTATTGGCAACTGAATGACCAAGATTTCCGCCCAATCTATCGACAGTCTATTGCCGCAGACACAATGTGGTGAATGTGGGTACGCCGGTTGTCTGCCTTATGCACAAGCTTTAGCCGCTGGTACAGCCGCTATCGATCGTTGTCCGCCTGGTGGAGTGAAAACCTTGCAAGCATTAGCCAAATTGCTGGATATTGATCCCAAAGCATACATTGGCCACATGGAAAAAAACACACGGCCACCCGCGCTTGCTGTTATCCGGGAAGAAGACTGTATTGGTTGTACTAAATGCATCCAAGCTTGTCCTGTTGACGCGATTGTTGGTGGCGCAAAGTATATGCACACAATTTTAGCTGATGAGTGCACTGGTTGTGGACTCTGTGTCGACCCCTGTCCGGTCGATTGTATTGACATGGTCAGTGAGGAAGAATTTCCGGCTTCGAAGCCATTGTTGTCATACGATCCCGACAAAGCCCGAGCTCGTTTTAATGCAAAGAAAATAAGGCAGTTGCAAGATGAACATGCCCGCGAGCAATCATATCGTGAGAAAAAAAAATTAACGATGGATGATGCCTTACAAATAGATGTTAGGCGAGCGAAGCAGGCGTATATTCTCCAAGCAATCGAACGAACCAAGGCTAAAAAAAAACATGAATAAAGCAACCTGTAGACAGGTGTTTGAACGATTTTGGGTACACAATCCTCATCCGACCACGGAGTTGAATTATCATTCAACTTTCGAGCTTCTAATCGCAGTTATTCTATCCGCGCAAGCGACGGACATCAGTGTAAATAAAGCGACCGCAATCTTGTTCCCCATCGCCAATACCCCCGAGGCGATATTGAGCCTGGGCGTTGACGGATTAGAACCCTATATCAAAACAATTGGCTTGTACCATAATAAAGCGGGGCATATTATCAAAACTTGCCAACGTTTAATCGACCATTATCAAAGTCAGGTCCCATCGACAAGATCTGATTTGGAGTCATTGCCGGGGGTAGGTCGTAAAACCGCGAATGTTCTCCTCAATACAGCGTTTGGCCAGCCTACGATCGCGGTTGATACCCATATATTTCGGGTGGCTAAACGGATCGGGCTTGCAAAAGGGAAAACACCACTGGCTGTTGAGCTGGATTTACTAAAAAAAGTGGAGCCACCCTTCATCCATGATGCCCATCATTGGTTGATTTTACATGGGCGCTATGTGTGCACAGCTCGCAAACCACATTGTGGACAATGTATTATTCGAGATTTATGTGAATATCGACTTTAGGATGTCAGATCGGCGCCTTTTTTCTTTGGTCTTTTCCAACCATAAATTGTTTTCTGATCAGAAACGGTAAGGGTTAATTCTTCGCTGGGGACGTTTTTACGAATGGTGCTGCCGGCACCAATGGTTGCATTTTTACCAATCTTCACGGGTGCCACCAGCTGGGTATCTGAGCCAATATGAACACCGTCTTCAATGATGGTGTGATGTTTATTGGCGCCATCATAATTACAGGTAATGGTTCCAGCGCCAATATTCACATCGCTGCCTACCGTTACATCGCCAAGATAACTCAAATGACTTGCTTTGCTATGTGGACCGAAAGTTGCATTCTTTGCTTCGACAAAATTACCAATTTTGCAGTTATCCGCTAGTTGAGTACCCGGCCTAATTCGAGCGAAAGGACCAACGTGAGCGTTATCGCCAATCATGCAGTCCTCGAGGACGCTGTTGGCAAAGATCTTGCAGTTCTTGCCAATGGTAACATTTTTAAGCAAGCAATTTGGCTCAATCAAAGTTCGATCACCGAGGGTGACGGCTCCAGAAAAAACATTGTTAACATCAATCACCACATCCGAGCCACAGTTTAAATCGCCACGCACATCAAAACGCTGCGCGTCTAATAAAGTCACGCCTGCTAGCATGAGTTTGGTTGCAACACGATACTGCCAAGCTCGCTCGACTTGTTGCAGTTGAAGCTTATCGTTGACACCTTGAATTTCATAGGGATCCGTTACCTCATGCGACACAATAGAGATATTTTCTTGCACTGCCATTTTGACGATGTCTGTCAAATAATACTCTTGTTGGACATTTTTGTTGCTTACTCGAGGTAACCATTTTTTTAAATGCATTGCCTTGGTACAACAAATTCCAGAGTATACTTCTTGAATTAACTGCTGAGCGGGAGAGGCGTCTTTTTCTTCGACAATCAGACAAATTTGATGGTGATCATCACGAATAATTCGTCCAAGTCCAAAAGGATTGACTAACTTTGCGACCAAAAGACCCAAAGCGTTAGAGGTGACAGACAGATCTAACAAAGATTCTAGGGTACTGGTTAGGATTAATGGGACGTCTGCATATAAGACAAGGACGGTTGCTTCGTCGGGAATAAAAGGCAATGCTTGCAGGACAGCATGACCGGTTCCTAATTGAATAGGTTGATCTATGCAATGAATATGCCTAGATTGAACAGACTGCTTTACTCGTTCACTTTCGTGACCCACAATCACATGAATTTCTGTGGGGTTAAGTAATTGAGCTGCATGAACTACCCGATCGAGCATGGAGATACCACCGACTTGGTGCAGGACTTTCGGTGTTTGTGAATACATGCGTTTTCCCATACCCGCGGCAAGTATGACTACGTGCAATGCCATAAAAAAATTCCAATATGAAGGTGCTGTAGTAGCCTAGCATAGCATAATTTAAGATAATACAATGATAATCATATTGCACATCCAAATTGATTACATTATACTCTTGCCACACAAAAAGGTGAGTATAGATCGTGAAGTCTGGGCAAATATGGCGTCGTCTCGTGATGATCCAGCTGGGAGTTACTGCGCTTTTGGCGCTGGTAGCTTTGTGTTGGTCAGGACGATTGGCAGCTCAGTCGGTGGTGTTAGGAGCGCTTGTTTGTATTTTGCCCGGTGCTTGGGGTGCAAAAAAGATGTTTCAACATCAAGGTGCCCGTGCTGCAAAGCGAATCGTCAGTGGCTTTTATCAGGGAGAGGCATTGAAGATAGGTTTGTCGGTAGTTCTGTTTGCCGTCGTGTTTATCTCATTTAAAATAATACCCCTGGTTTTTTTTGGTGTTTATATCAGCATGCAAATGCTGCTGTGGCTAGCACCGATACTTTTTATTTAAAGGCTTAACCGTGTCTGACATGATATCCAATACAGATTATATCAAGCATCACTTAACCTATTTGACGCTCAATCTAAAAACCATGCAATTAGGTTCAGATGGTGGTTTCTGGACTTTAAATTTAGATACAATATTTTTTTCGCTCGCAGTCGGAATCATTATCCTAGCTGTTTTGTTTATAGGATCAAGGCGTGTATCGACTGGTGTGCCTGGGTGCTTTCAGAATTTCGCCGAAATGATGTTGGTGTTTGCTGACGATCAGGTGAAAGATTGCTTCCACGGTAGAAATAAGATGATAGGACCACTAGCGCTCACTATCTTCATGTGGGTCTTCTGGATGAACTTCATGGACATCTTACCAGTGGATATATTGCCCGCTGCCGCTAATCTGGTCGGAGTTCATCATTTGAAGGTTGTTCCAACAAACGACCTGAATGTCACATTTGGCATGTCGTTGTCCGTTTTCTTTTTGATTCTTTTTTATAGTTTGAAAGTGAAAGGGGCCAAAGGATTTGTTCGAGAATTAACCATGCAGCCATTTAATCATCCTATTTTCATTCCATTCAATCTCCTCTTGGAGTTGGTTGGTTTGGTTGCCAAGCCTATCTCATTAGCACTTCGGTTGTTTGGTAACTTATATGCCGGGGAATTGATTTTTATATTGATTGCACTGATGACTTTGCATGGCAACATTCAGTCAGCTGCCAGCACCCTAACGCTAGGAGTCACTCAGTTTCTTTTGTCACTCGGCTGGTCTATTTTTCACATACTGGTGATTACATTACAAGCATTTATATTTATGGTACTAACCATTGTTTACCTGAGCCTTGCTCACGAAGATCATTGATTTTTGTAAATGCTCGGAGGGTGATGCCCAAGCTAAGAGAATGGTCAAATTTGAGTGGGGCTTGGACGAAAACCATGTTGGAAAAGCACAGCATACATATGTATGTGAATCTTCTTAGTACACGACAAAAATGGAGTTGTCTTTCCCGCGCAGGCGGGAATCTACTGTGAATTTGGTATGAGGCCAATAGCAGGATGGATCCCCGCCTGCGCGGGGACGACAAACCATGAACATTTAATTTTTTGTCGTGTACTAAGGTGAATCTTTTCAAAAATGGTTTAAGTTCAAGATTTACTAAATACAGCTGTTCCGGCCACGGGTGGGTACATACTGATTTTTAACTTTGTCCATTAAGGGGATATTATGCAAGCAGCAAATTTAACAGATCTAATTGCACACGTTCAGGGCATGACTGTGATTGCAGTTGCGCTACTCATCGGTCTTGGAGCATTAGGAACCGCCATTGGGTTTGGTCTATTGGGCGGAAAGTTTTTAGAAGGATCGGCAAGACAACCAGAAATGGTGCCCATGCTCCAAGTGAAAATGTTTATCGTTGCAGGTCTATTAGATGCGGTAACCATGATCGGTGTTGGTATCGCATTGTTTTTTACTTTTGCTAATCCGTTTGTCGCTGCAATCACAACTGCTGCTGGCATCTAGTACAACGTTTCACACTCATTTTTCCAGTCACGCTTAGCCTGGATTCAGATTTGTGAATGATTTGGATATTAAAAATCGCAGAACTAGCCGGGCTAATTCAAGCATTTTTTTGACAACCAAATCATTCTAAGATCGATGTAGGATAAGCAGACCTGGTAAAATATTAGCGAATGGCTGTCATGGTTTGGTTTTGAATTATTGTTACGGGAGGCTATCTTGGGAATCAATTTAACACTTGTTGTGCAAATGCTGGTTTTTGCCGCATTTGTGTGGTTTACCATGAGGTTTGTTTGGCCGCCTTTACAGGGTGCTTTAGAAGAAAGACAAAGCAAAATTGCCGATGGTTTGGCCGCTGCAGAACGAGGGCGTCGTGAATTAGAACTGGCCCATCATCGTATCACTGATGACATCAAACAGGCAAAAATGAACGCAGCAGAGCTGATAGAAAAGGCAAATTTACGCGCTGCACAGTTGATTGAAGAAGCGAAAGAAGATGCACGGCAACAAGGCGAGCACATGGCGAAGGTAGCCAGTGAACATATTCAACAAGAAGTCAATCGAGCTCGAGATTCCCTGCGGAAAGAGATCGGACAACTCGCTGCTGCCGGGGCAGAAAAAATATTGATGCGGGAAATTGATGACAAACGTAACAGCGTGCTGATTGATAACTTGATTGAAGAGATTTGATATGTCGAATACTAACAACACCGTTGCGAGACCCTATGCTAAAGCGATTTTTGAATATGCGCTTGAGCATCAGCAGCTTGCCGAGTGGTCGACCGTTTTGGACTATTTAACGCAAGTTGCTTCTAGTCCCATGGCTCTGCCTGTATTACGTGGTTCAGATTATAGTCCTGAACAACAAACGGAGTTGCTGCTTTCAGTACTAAAACAGTTACAAAATAATACTGAAACCAAACAAATAAAAAATTTGCTTGGTTTGCTTGCTGAAAACAAGCGTTTAAGTGTGATTCCTAACATCAAGGCTCAGTATGATTCTCTAAGAGACACCCATGAGAAAACGATGATGGTGGATGTGGTAAGCTTTGCACCATTAACCAACCATCAAGAAGAGCAGTTGATTAAACGATTAACACAGCGATTACAACGAAGTGTTACACTGAATATTAGCCTAGATCAATCACTCCTTGGCGGGATGATAATCCGAGCTGATAATTTAGTGTTTGATGCATCTGTTGCAACCCAAATAAAGAAACTGGCTGCCAATTTGGCTGCTTAATGCTTATAAGAGGATAGATTCCATGTCAGAACAAGTCGCTTTAAATCCATCTGAAATTAGCGAATTACTTAAGAAAAGAATCGAACAATTTCATGTGTCGACCGACGCTCGCGATGAAGGTAAAATAGCGAGCCTTAAAGACGGAATTGCTCGCATGCATGGCTTAGACGAAGTGATGCAAGGTGAGATGGTTGAGTTTCCTAACCACACTTTTGGTTTGGCACTTAATTTAGAGCGTGATTCTGTTGGCGTGGTCATGTTAGGGGACGCGAGCGCATTGTCTGAAGGAATGACAGGTAAATGTACCGGCCGTATCTTAGAAGTCCCTGTCGGCTATGGGTTGTTAGGGCGGGTGGTTGATGCATTGGGAAATCCCATTGATGGAAAAGGCCCTATTGTGGCTGATAAACTATCCCCAATAGAAAAAGTTGCACCGGGTGTCATTACCCGAAAATCAGTTGATCAGCCTGTGCAAACTGGATTAAAAGCAATTGACGCCATGGTTCCGGTAGGGCGTGGACAGCGCGAATTAATCATTGGTGATCGTCAAACCGGAAAAACAGCCATCGCGATTGATGCCATTATCAATCAAAAGGGTACCGGGGTGAAATGTGTTTATGTTGCCATTGGTCAGAAAGCATCCTCAGTCGCTGCAATTGTCAGAAAACTAGAGGAACAGGATGCGCTTGAACACACGATTGTGGTGGTTGCAGGAGCATCTGATTCTGCAGCCCTGCAATTTATTGCACCTTACTCAGGTTGTAGCATGGGTGAATTTTTCATGGAAAGAGGTGAAGACGCCCTGATTGTTTATGATGATTTAACTAAACAGGCTTGGGCTTATCGCCAAATTTCATTGTTATTGCGACGTCCACCCGGCCGTGAGGCGTATCCAGGTGATATCTTTTATCTGCATTCTCGATTGCTGGAGAGAGCCGCTCGTATCAACGAAGCGGAAGTTGAACGGTTAACAAATGGAGAGGTCACAGGCAAGACGGGTTCACTAACGGCGTTGCCAATTATTGAAACGCAAGCAGGCGATGTGTCGGCGTTCGTCCCAACAAACGTGATTTCGATTACCGATGGTCAAATTTTTCTCGATGTCAATTTATTTAACTCTGGTGTTCGTCCAGCGATTAACTCAGGATTGTCAGTATCTCGAGTGGGGGGGGCTGCACAAACGAAAATCATGAAAAAACTAGGTGGCGGTACTCGCCTGGCCCTGGCACAGTTTCGTGAATTGGAAGCATTTTCTCAGTTTGCATCTGATCTGGATGATGCAACGCGAAAGCAGCTTGAGCGTGGCCAACGTATCACTGAACTCATGAAACAAAAGCAATATGCACCGCTAACGGTAGCGGATATGGGAGTGACCCTTTATGCGGTTGAAAAAGGATACTTAGATGACATCGCTGTGACCGAAGTTTCGGCATTTGAATCCGCCTTGCGAAGTTTTATGCATGGGACTCATCAAAAATTAATGAATAAAATCAACGAGGCCGGTGCTTATGATGATGCGATTGAAACGCAAATCAAAGCGGCTGTTGAAGATTTTAAAGAGACAGGTAGCTGGTGAGGCAATTATGGCTGGAGCGAAAGAGATCCGTTTAACGATCCAAAGTACCCAAAAAACAAGAAAAATTACTCATGCGATGGAAATGGTAGCCGCGAGTAAAATGCGTAAAACCCAGGAACGAATGCGCGCATCAAAACCGTATGCCAATAAAATATATGAGGTGGTCAAGCACATTGCTCGAGCAAACTCTGAATATCATCACCCATTTATGCAAGAACGAGCAGTCAAGCGGATAGGCGTGATCGTTGTCACCACGGACCGAGGCTTGTGCGGCGGATTGAATACCAATTTGCTGCGTGAAACAATACGTACCATGCGTGGATGGAATGAAGCAGGAAAAGAAGTCGATTTGTGCGTATTTGGTCGCAAAGGACAAGCATTTTTCAAGCGAATCGGCGGTCGGGTTTTAGCCTGTGCTGATAACTTGGGTGACTCACCCAGTATCCAAGATATTTTGGGCATAGTGAAAGTCATGTTGGATGCTTTTTATAATCATGAAATTGACGCACTGCACCTCGTTTACAATGAATTTGTTAACACAATGACGCAAAAACCAACGGTGAAACAATTACTGCCATTGCCAACAGCCGAAGAGGACAGTAAGAAACTAGGACATTTTTGGGATTATATTTATGAACCTGATTCAAAAGAATTACTAGACGGGTTGTTGGAGCGTTATATAGAATTGCAGGTCTATCAAGGTTTAATTGAAAACATAGCTTGTGAACAAGCTGCGAAGATGATTGCCATGAAAAATGCCACAGATAACGCAGGTGAATTAATAAAAGAGTTTCAATTGGCTTATAACAAAGCCCGACAAGCTGCAATTACACAAGAATTAGCAGAAATTGTCGGTGGCACAGCCGCTTTAGAAGAGGGTATATGATGAGCTTAGGTACGGTTGTTCAAGTAATTGGTCCGGTCGTTGATGTGGAGTTTCCGCGTGATAACGTGCCACGAATTAATGATGCCTTGAAGTTAACTAAAGGTGATTTGGTTTTTGAAGTACAGCAGCAATTGGGCGACGGCGTTGTGAGGACCATTGCCATGGGTTCAACCGATGGGCTTCGCCGAGGAGTCCATGCTAATAATACCGGTGAACCAATTAAAGTTCCAGTCGGTACAAAAACCTTAGGTAGAATCATGGATGTTTTGGGAAATCCTGTAGATGACGCAGGCCCAATCGGATCTGAAGAGTATTGGTCAATTCACCGAAAGGCGCCAAGTTACGAAGAACAGGCAAGTAGCCACGAGTTGTTAGAAACTGGTATCAAGGTCATTGATTTATTATGCCCGTTTGCAAAAGGTGGAAAAGTCGGTTTATTTGGTGGTGCTGGCGTCGGAAAGACGGTTAATATGATGGAGTTAATCCGTAATATTGCGATTGAACACAGTGGATATTCAGTGTTTGCAGGTGTGGGTGAGCGTACTCGGGAAGGAAATGATTTTTATCATGAAATGAAAGATTCTAATGTGTTGGATAAAGTATCACTCGTTTATGGGCAAATGAATGAACCACCAGGAAACCGGTTGCGTGTTGCTTTGACTGGTTTGACCATGGCTGAAAAATTCCGTGATGAAGGACGAGATGTATTGTTGTTTATTGATAATATTTACCGTTATACGTTAGCTGGGGTAGAGGTATCCGCACTGCTCGGCCGCATGCCATCAGCGGTAGGCTATCAACCAACGCTTGCTGAAGAAATGGGGATGTTACAAGAGCGCATTACGTCAACCAAAACCGGATCAATCACATCAATTCAGGCTGTTTATGTTCCAGCTGATGACTTGACAGACCCCTCTCCTGCAACCACCTTTGCTCATTTGGATGCAACGGTTGTGTTGTCAAGACAAATTGCCGAGTTGGGTATTTACCCAGCTGTTGACCCCCTAGACTCGACATCGCGTCAATTAGATCCGTTGGTTGTTGGTCAAGAGCATTACGATATAGCTCGACGTGTTCAACAAACATTGCAGCGTTATAAAGAACTCAAAGATATTATCGCCATTCTCGGTATGGATGAGTTATCAGAAGAAGATCGTCGTGTTGTTTCTAGAGCTCGTAAAATCCAGCGTTTCTTATCCCAGCCATTTTTCGTTGCTGAGGTTTTTACTGGTTCACCTGGTAAGTATGTCCCTCTAAAGGAAACCATTGCTGGATTCCGTGGCATTTTAGCCGGTGATTATGATGACTTACCAGAGCAAGCATTTTATATGGTAGGTAGCATCGAAGAGGCGATCGCAAAAGCAAAAACACTATGAGGCAGTCTCAAGACATGGCAATTACAACACATTTAGATATCGTGAGTGCTGAACGAGAAATATTTTCTGGCTTAGTGGAAATGGTTGTTGCAACCGGCGAATTAGGCCAGATTGGTATTGTACCTGGCCATGCACCTTTGTTAACTATTTTAAAACCGGGGGAAGTAAGTATTACACTACCTGGAGGCGCGGTTGAATTGTTTTATGTGTCTGGTGGCATGTTAGAAGTTCAGCCTTATTATGTCACTGTATTAGCAGATACAGCTGAGCGAGCGGATGATATTGATGAGGCTGCGGCATTGGCGGCAAAGGCACACGCTGAGGACCTGATTACAAACAAACAAACGGATATAGATTACTCACGGGCTACTTCTGAGTTAGCAAGAGCAGCCGCACAAATTCGTGTTTTAGAAAAATTAAGAAAATCTATTAAAAGATAATCATCCTTATAAGAGACCTTACCTTAAATGTAACGGCTCCTTTATAGTGGAAATTTGCTCAAATAAAGTCCATCCCAATAAACTTGCTCAATTATTGTCTGGAAAAATAAAATATTCCTTGGTTTGGCCACGGCCCAACATCAAGTTGGCAAAAGGTGATAAATTTACATCGGCTTGTCATGCAAATTCTATCTTTGTTGTCCCTCCCTATGGGAATCAAACCAATTAGATAACGGGTGTTAATGTTTTTCCGGATATAGGTTTATTTTATAAAATAAATTTTCATAATTTTTTAACTGCGGCAATTTATGCGCCACTCAACACCAATGGATATGGCATAAGCTACACCGCCTCCATGAGGAATACTAACTACTCGAGCAATTTTAGAGACGCGGCCGTGGCTTTTATTGGTTTGCAACAAAAGCCAAATGGCAGATATTTTTTTGAAGAAAAAATATACTGGTCTGGATGGAGTATTCAGAAAAATATTAATTTTAGAAATACAACAACGGGCACCTATTTACGAGTAGCAAATTGGAAAGATGTGCTGACATTTCAGTTCAATACGCGGTTGATAACCACAGAAAAAATAGCCTTGCTGGGCGGGCTCATCTATGAAACAAATCCGATTAATAGCTCAACAAATCAAGTAGGGTATCCCTTGTCTGCTGATATAACGTTTTCTGGGGGGGGATTTAGCTATCGTGACGGAATTCTCGGTACAATTGATGTATTATTATTCTACCTTTGTACCAAATGCACAAATAAAAGCTGGCAACACGGATGGTACTATGTCGGCCAATATTCAAGGCGTGATTTTGCAATTGATTTATAAAACCTAGCCCAAATTTTGCCTAATTTTGTCCCGTGTCATCTTATTCTGCATATATCCTAGATTAAATAGAAACCTTGTGCCAAGGTCTGTTGATAATTCACCCTCTGAATCCCGACGCCCCGCGACTTGTTCGTGGGGCTCAGAAATCTTGCTTAATACACAAGTTCATTGTGCATAAAAAATGGAAATATATCCCGCGACCCCGGGTTTCACAAGATGAATTGTCAATAGATTCTAGACAGGCGATGTGTTTTTCGCCCGTTCTTCTAAAATTGCAACTGCCGGTAAGGTTTTACCCTCTAAGTATTCAAGAAAAGCGCCGCCACCAGTTGAAATGTATGAAATCTGATCGGTTAGGCCGTATTTGTCAATCGCAGCCAAGGTGTCTCCCCCTCCCGCAATACTAAAAGCGCGACTGTGGGCGATGGCAATAGATAACGTGCGCGTGCCATAACTAAATTGTGGAAATTCAAACACGCCGACGGGGCCATTCCAAATAATGGTCTTTGCTTCAGCCAACACGTCAACATAACGCGCTGCTGTTTCCGGCCCAACATCCATGATCATATCGTCGATGGCAATATGAGCGAGTGATTTATTGTAGGCAGGACAGGTTTCCTGAAAAGCTTTGCCTACGACAACATCAGTTGGTAATACAATTTTGCAACCTGATCCAGCAGCTTGCTTCATGATCAACCGCGCCTCATCTAATAAGCTTTCTTCGTATAACGATACACCGATTTCTATGCCCATGGCTTTTAGGAAAGTATTGGCAATGCCTCCGCCAGGAATTAATACATCAACCATTTTGATCATTTGTTTTAGTAATGTCAACTTGGTGGAAATTTTTGCCCCGCCGACAATGGCAATAATGGGTTTAGCCGGGTTTTTTAATACTTGTTCCAAGGCTTTTAATTCGTTGACGAGGAGCGGACCTGCGACTGCAACCGGAGCAAATTGAGCAATACCATAAGTTGATGCATGAGCTCGATGGGCTGTGCCAAAAGCATCCATCACAAATATATCGCATAATTTCGCAAGCTGTTTTGCAAGCAAGGGGTCATTTGCTTTTTCACCTACATTAAAGCGAACATTTTCACAGACAACCAACTCTCCAGGTAAAACGTCAACTCCTTGCAAATAGTCATCGGTAAAGCGAACGGGGCAGTCTAATTGACTAGCTAAATAAGCGGCAATTGGTTGGATCGATAGCTTAGGATCCATTGCTCCTTCTTTGGGTCGCCCCAAGTGAGATATTAAAATCACCGCCGCGCCGGCTGCTAGGGCTTCACGCAGCGTTGGCAGCGCCGCTTGTAACCGCTGATCACTGGTAATGAGACCATCTCGGATAGGTACATTTAAATCCTCACGAATGAGAACTCGTTTGCCACGTAAATCAAGTTCGAACATGTTCAGTATGCTCATATAATTTCCTATAAACTGCATTTTTTAGGTTCAACGAATCAAAAAGGTGGTTTTACAGACTCATCATATAATGAGCTGTATCCAACATACGATTAGAAAATCCCCATTCATTGTCATACCAGGCAACCACTTTAACTAGGTTTCCTAAAACACGTGTTTGAGTGCTATCGAAAATAGCTGATGCTGGATAGTGATTAAAATCACATGAAACCAATGGTTCATCACTGATATGCAGAACATCATTAGCTGCTTGGCGTATGATCTCATTGACTTCAGCAACGGTTGTTGAACGTTTCGGGGTGAAGGTAAAATCAATCACTGACACATTCATGGTGGGTACGCGCAGGGCAAACCCGTCCAAAAGGCCAGCTAATTCAGGTAAGACTAAACCGACCGCTGCCGCAGCGCCTGTTTTGGTCGGAATAATTGAATGAGTTGCTGCGCGTGCTCGATGTAAATCAATGTGATTGCCATCCAATAGCACCTGATCTTTGGTGAAAGCGTGAATGGTATTCAATAAACCATGTTGAATTCCAATCACATCATGTAATGGTTTAACCACTGGAGCTAAACAATTAGTCGTACAGGAAGCATTGGAAACAATGCGATCGGTTGCTCTTAAAATGTGGTGATTAACGCCATAGACTATCGTGGCATCAGCATCTGTTCCAGGAGCAGAAATTAATACTTTTTTAGCGCCAACTTCGATATGTTTCATGGCGTTGTCACGATTACTAAGATGTCCTGTGCACTCAAAAACCAGATCTATGCCCAATTCACTCCAAGGTAAAACCATGGGATTTCGATCAGAGGTGATGACGATCGGGTGACCATCGACCACCAATTGTCCATCTTTAATGTCGACCGCAAAAGGAAATCGTCCGTGGGTGCTGTCATAACGGGTTAGATGCGCAATGGTTTTCAAGTCAGCGGTGTCATTAATCGCGACAATGTTAAAATCATGTTGGCGGTTATATTCATAGATAGCTCGGAGCACACAGCGGCCGATACGTCCATAGCCATTAATTGCAACACGTATTGTCATATTTAATCTCCGCTAATTTTAAAATCGATAAAACAGTCCTCTCAACTGTAATATTTAAATATTCGTATATTGTTGCGCCAGGAGCAGACTCGCCAAAACGATCAAGGCCTATAACTTCCCCATCTAATCCAACAAACTGATACCAGTAGCCGGTCGCACCTGCCTCAATCGCGATTCGTTTTCTAACTGTGCTTGGTAAAATTTGTTTTTGATAGGCTAAATCTTGCTCAAGAAAACGCTCTGCACATGGCATGGATACGACCCGAACATGAATACCTCGCTGTTTGGCTTGTTTAGCACTTGCTAATGCAATGCGCACTTCAGATCCAGTTGCGATGAGAATAACGTCAGGGGTGTCTTCGCAGTCTGCTAAAATATATCCACCTCGTTTGATTGAGGTGACTTGGCCTGCTTGATAGCTTAAAGCGGGTAAGGTTTGTCTGGATAACAATAGACAGCTTGGGCCGTGATGTTTTTCAATCGCTTGTTGCCAAGCAACAGCAGTTTCTACCAAATCAGCAGGACGCCAGACATCTATATTGGGGGTCATGCGCAACATATTAGCATGCTCGACGGGTTGATGAGTTGGACCATCCTCTCCTAATCCAATCGAATCATGGGTCAAGACATAAATAACCCGCTGTTTCATGATAGCACTCATGCGCATGGCGCTCCGTGCATAGTCAGAAAAAACTAAAAATGTACCACCATAAGGAATAAATCCCCCATGTTTAGCTAGTCCATTCATGATAGCTGACATACCAAATTCACGAACCCCGTACTGCAGGTAATTTCCGTTAAAATGATGAGCAGAAATGACTGTTGTCCCGGACCAATCTGTATTATTTGACCCGGTTAGATCAGCCGAGCCGCCCAGTAATTCAGGCAGCAGGGGAGCGAATTGCTCAATACATTGTTGAGATGCTTTTCGTGTTGCCAAGTCTTTGACGTTAGCCAAGCATTGCTGGATGTAGTTTTCTGCGTCTGAGTACCAATTATCTGGTAAGTCGCCATTAATCCGGCGTAAAAATTCAGCATATTTAGTCGGTTTACGTTGTTTATACTCAGAGCAAATTTCTATCCACTGTTGCTCTTCGCGTGCGCCTTGGTCGATATGACTCCATTGATCATAAATTTCACTTGGAATTTCAAATGGAGGGTAAGGCCAATTGAAGTATTGACGTAATTGCACGATATCTTGTTCACCCAAAGGTGCACCATGCGTTTTTTCACTGCCTGCAGCGCGCGATCCGTGACCAATGATGGTTTTGCAAATAATGATGGTAGGTTTTTTTTGTTCTTTACGTGCGTCAATAATTGCTTGTTTAATCGCTTTAGCATCATGACCATTGACCTTATCGATTACGTTCCAATGATACGACTTAAAACGTGAAGCGGTATCATCTTTGAACCAATTATCAACTTTACCGTCAATTGAAATACCGTTGTCATCGTAAAAGACAATGAGTTTGTTCAAACCCAATGTCCCAGCCAATGAACATACTTCATGAGAAATGCCTTCCATCAAACAACCATCACCGACAAAAACATAGGTGTGATGATTGATTAATTCGATATCAGGTTCGTTAAATTGAGTGGCTAATATTTTTTCAGCGATTGCCATACCAACTGCATTAGCAAGCCCTTGTCCGAGTGGACCGGTTGTGGTTTCAACTCCGGGGGTCTCGGTACATT
The DNA here is from genome assembly GCA_027449905.1 of Legionellales bacterium. Taxonomy (GTDB): domain Bacteria; phylum Pseudomonadota; class Gammaproteobacteria; order Legionellales; family Legionellaceae; genus DAIDKT01. Next base: position 7,801 of record DAIDKT010000009.1, on the reverse strand, counting down.
CTGGATGTCCAGGTGTTTTTGAATGTAATTGACGAAAACGTTTTAGGGCATCAATATCGAGATGATATCCGGTCAAATGTAACAGGGCATAGAGTAACATCGAGCCATGGCCGTTGGAGACGACAAAGCGATCACGATTAAACCAATGCGGGTTTTGTGGATTGTATTTTAAAAAATGTATCCATAAAACAGTTGCGATCTCGGCCATTCCTAGTGGCATACCCGGGTGCCCAGACTGAGCTTCTTCAACTGCGTCGACACTCAAAAAACGAATGGCGTTGGCTAGAAGGTGAGAAGAAGGCATGAAATATCCTCAGTTGTTGAGAAGTGGACGTATTGTCTCTCAGATGATTGACTTCGGCAAGATGATCTGTTTATTATTACCAAAAATTTACTTAATGCCTACTACATGATACAATTTGGCAAAATAAAGTTCATATAAACCAATAAAGTATCTATATGGCTGAAACTTCAGGAATGCATCTTCTAATTTATCTAGATTCACTTCTGACAGGTGACGGACAAGAACGCAATTTTTTTACCAACTCTCAGATGGTTAAAAAAGACCCACCGGATGAGCCCCCGCCCGCCTCTGTTGGTTTGGACAGTATAGACACTAGGCTAGCGATTTTAAAAAAAATCTCTGCACTTTCTCACCCCAAAGATCCAAATAAAGAAAACGCAAAGAAAGCGGCTAATTTTTTTACCCCGTACATCGAGGGAAATACAAATTGGAAATTGGCGAGAATTTATACTGTTCTTAGAAAAACGCTCCGAGAGGATTTAAACAAAGCTGCATCGATTCATGCCAACCAATTTGCAGAGCAAATTGGTACTTTGATGGTGTTAGCTTATTTATTAGAGCATATCCCCGATGACGATCCAGATGTCATTCAAGTGAAGGCATCTTATCACGCTGATTTGTCTGTATATAAGCAATTATTACAAGATATGGGGGTTGATTTATCGAAAATTGATAATATAGATTGGGGATCGAAACCGGTGTCTCCTGCCTATAGCTCTCAGTTTGTTCGTGACAATATTCCAGCCATTAACCCAGGGCGTTTATTGTTGCAGCGGCTCAGGCGCACCTTGCTTTTATTACAAGCCTTACTCAAGCAATATGATGATTATCATCGAGTACTCAGTCAAATCGAAAATCATGGTTCTTTCTTCTTTTTTTCCAATCTAGCTTGGGTGTTTTTTATACCAAGATTGTTGACCAATGTCGCTTTGATTTTGAAGCATTCGCTCATTCCAAGCACCTCTATTGAAGAAGAACTGAGTTTAAAAACAAGATTCCTCTCACAGATAGTGAAGCGTTGGGATGAACTTTTCAACGATTGCGGTTGGTTAGCTAGTGGTATCACGACCTGTTTCTTTCTCGCGGGCAAAGCACCCGTTATTGGGGCTTATTTAGCTGTTGCGATGCAAGCATGGGATTTAATGGTCACCTCTTTACGTTTATATGTTGAGATGAGTCGTCTGTATGACATAAAAGTTAAGTATAAGGAATTGAATTCGTTAAATGATGATGATCCATTTCTTTTAGAGTTAGAGCTCAGAATGACCTTTGAGCTGAAAGTTCATGCTTGGAATGTGGTTAATTTTTGTCTTTTATTGGTTTTTGCTTGCCTGATGGCCACGGCAACAAATCCGATTGTTCCTGTGATTGCGGCTACTCTTGCGGTATTGTTGACCATTATTCATTATGGCATGACGCAATGGGCTACTCAACATCGACGACAGAATTGGGGTTTGAATGGCCCTGATGCAGCGCTTGTTTCATCTTGTATCATCCAGATGTCAGAATTGCCGGGAGATGTGGATGAGATGCAACTGGGCGTTTTTTCAAGGGCATATATCCGCGTTATTAATCCAGATAAAGGATTAAATGCGTTGTATTATGTCAATAAAAATGCAACAGCTAAGAAACAATGGACCGATTATTTGGGGATGACAACCTTGGTTCCAGCTGAGAAAAAAATCAATTTAGTAGAAAAATTTTCCTTGGATGCTTCGCTTTTAGAAAAATTTGACGGGATTGTTGTCGGTCATTCAGCGAAACCTAAAACCATCACCAAAAAACAATTAGAGCAAATAGGTCAAATAGGCGATGGCCGATGTTTTGCGCTTTCAAGATTCGATGAGACTGAGTTTCAACAGATAAAAAAATGGTTGGGTCAATCAACGCTCATCCCAAGAGATAAACTGCATGATATTCCGGATTATAAAAAAGTGCCGTTTAATACAGAAGAAATCCGAGCGCTTAGACAGTTGTTTGAGGACAAGCAGGCACTGGATTTTCGTGATAAAATGACCGAATCAGAAGTAGGGAAACTCAGTGATCTTGAAGTCAAGGCGCTAACCAAGGGAAATTATTTACCTGGTTTATTCAATTTTAAAAGTAACTCAAAAACGTTATCTGATCAGTCGAACATTGGTTTGCATAACTAAAACGCTGCTTCGCTCATACGCACCATCGTAAAAATTACCAAATATCGACAGATCTTCTGTGTTTAAAAAATATAATGCAACAGCTGATAGCCCTGTGTTTTTTTCAGTTGCAACTGTTTTTTTAATGGTGGTATCCTTGTTTTTTTGATTTTATCAATGAGTTGATTATGACAAACCATGCCTTACCGAGCTTTTCTAACATTTGTCTTGAGGATTATGTTGCGCAATTAGAAAAGATGTTATCGATTCATTTGCAAAAAATAAATAACATCCTTGACAGCCATTCATCTTACACCTGGGATAATCTGATGCGCCCGCTGGAGGAGATGGATGATGAGTTAGAGCGATTCTGGTCGCTAATGCCGCATTTACATGCGGTGGTCAATTCACCTGAGTTGCGTGGATGTTATGAGGCGTGCCTGCCAAAATTGTCAGCTTATCATGCAGCAATAGGTCAAAATGAACGACTATATGCCGCTGTTAATGCCTTGGATAAGACCATTTTAGACAAGGTACAATTTAAAATTATTGAGGATAGCATCCGGGATTTTAAGTTATCAGGTGTTGCACTGTCCTCTGAAAAAAAACAACGCTTTGAAGCCATTTCAACGCGTTTATCCGCTTTGTCAAATCAATTTGAAAATAACATATTAGACGCAACCCATGCTTATCAATTGCATGTAAATGATAGCAAGCGCTTGAGCGGGATCCCAGAACATGCGTTAGCAACTGCAAAAGCATTGGCAAAAGAAAAAGGCCTATCAGGTTGGGTTTTTTCTCTAGAACAACCGAGTTATTTGGCACTGATAACCTACGCTGATGATCGTGCTTTACGCGAGGAAATTTATCGGGCTTATTGCACCCGGGCATCAGATCAAGGTCCTTCTGCGGGAAAATTTGACAATACGATGGTGATGAATGAAATTTTAGAACTGCGTTTTGAAATGGCGCGATTACTTGATTTTGAAAACTATGCACAATTATCACTTGCAACCAAAATGGCTGATTCTCCGGCACAAGTGAATCAATTCCTTGGTGATCTAGTCATGAAAGGCCGTGATCAGGCTGTGGTGGAGTTTCGTTCCTTAGAACAATTTGCGAAGGACGAATATCGACTTGCAGACTTGTCTCCTTGGGATATTGCGTATTTATCCGAGAAAAAACAGCACGCGACTTTTAATATTTCTCAAGAAATATTGCGTCCCTATTTTCCTTTGGATCAGGTGATGAGTGGCATGCTCGCGATACTTAACAAATTGTATGGTATGAGATTTGAACAGATTAAAGATGTAGATGTTTGGCATCAGGATGTAACCTGTTATGCTATCTTCGATGCAGAGAACACGATACGCGGTTATATTTACCTAGATTTGTTTGCTCGTCCTCACAAGCGAAATGGCGCGTGGATGGATTCTTGTCAGAGTCGGTTTAAACGACCAGATGGTTCTGTGCAATTACCAATTGCTACTTTGACTTGTAATTTTGCAAAGGCATCCAATAATACACCGCTGATTTTATCACATGATGAAGTGCTGACATTTTTTCATGAATTCGGCCATTGTTTGCAACATGTCTTGACTCAGGTTGATTATATTGGTGCATCGGGTATTCAGGGAGTCGAATGGGATGCAGTTGAATTACCTAGCCAATTTTTTGAGAATTGGTGTTGGGAAGAGCAAGCACTGTCATTACTAACCAAACACATCGAAACCGGGGAGTCTTTACCCTCATCATTATTTAATCAGTTGGTAGAAGCGAAGAATTTTCAATCAGGGTTGGCTATGATGCGGCAGTTAGAGTTTTCTATTTTTGATTTTCAAATCCATGAAAATTACACAGAAGCAGACCCCTTGTTTATTGAGAAAACACTGCAAGCAGTGCGTAATAATACATCTGTTTTACCCATCGCGTCTTATAATCGATTTCAACATAGTTTTAGCCATATTTTTGCTGGCGGCTACGCGGCTGGTTATTATAGTTATAAATGGGCAGAGGTTTTATCGAGTGATGCGTTTGCTCGTTTTGAAGAGGAAGGAATTTTTAATGCAAAAACGGGTTTAGATTTTTTGCATACAATTTTAGAAGTCGGAGGTTCATGTAAAGCACTAACTGCGTTTATCAATTTTCGTGGGCGCATGCCAACAGTCGACGCGCTCCTTCGACACAATGGCATTAAAGTCTGTTAACGAGTCAGCTATCTAAAGTCTCGCAACGTGTTTGAGCGATCTATTTTGTATTGTTTTGTGCAAATACAAAAACAAAATTGACTTTATTTTTATCTTTTGTGCAAATTTGGCACATTGACATATAATTGTAACTTAAGTTGTGGATAAGTTTGATTTTAATTGGATCAAATTGATTTCACGTCCCGACGTACCTGGGTAGTTCCAAGCCCTTATGTTGCATCTTTTTCAACCTAGAAGCCTCTTCACCGTCCTTACTGAGTTTTAAAAACAACATTGAGCATAATGTGATACAATTAGTTACATAGCACATATATAGAGGATCACCCTGGGTAAGAGAGCTCACCAGAAACTAGGGTATGTTGACAATTCAAGTTTCGAAGCCCTACTTCCCGCTGCTTGTCCGCGGGATCCAGAGATCTTGCTCAACGCACAGCACTATTGTATTGAAATAGATCTATCTGGTTCCCGCGACGTGGGGCTTCGAAATATGAATTGTCAACACACCCTAATCTTGAGCGATCAATATGAGGTTACTCGGGGGATAAAAGATTATGCCAATCAATATACCTGAAATCTTCAAATATAAACTTCGAGGCAGTCAAAAAACTTATCAAACTGAACCGATTGGTGTTCCCGATCCTTCTAGATTCTTGGCTGGGAAACCCTGTTGGGCTTCACCTACCCCAGAAAGCACTGACCGTTGTAAGACGCTCATTTTGTCAGATTGGACGGCAAAATGCTGGTCTTCAGAAAAGATTGCAAAAGTGAAAGAGATCTTGGGCCAGTTAATGGACCAGGGTTTTACCGTTTGTATGTCTTCAGGTGATGAAGTTATTAGATTAAACAAATCTACGTTATCTCTGATCGATGACATTAAAAATTTCATGAAGATTAAGAGCTCGGCAGAAGTGACTAACGCAGCGGCAAAACAACTAAAACTAAACCAAGAACAAATGCATGTTCTAGATGATTATTGGGTAAACCACCTCTTGTCAGGAGAGTCTATACCTGGGCTGCGTATAGTGCGTGCCAGCGAAATTTATGAAAATCTTGGTGACTTAGGATCACTAATCAAGATTTTACAAGACGTTACACCACCTATAAATCAGTTTGTTGGTGATAAACTGTGTAATTGGTCGTGTCGAGATACGGCAATAGCCGACTTATTAAATGTCCCCTTTGCAGCTGAATACAGGATTATAGATTCACAATACAAGACTGATCAAGTTGATAGTTTCTTAACATCAGCTGTTTCGGAAATAAAAAAAGAAGATCGATGTAAAATCGAAACTATCACTTTGCCTGCCACTGATGTTACCTTGAGTTGTCTGGCTAAGGTTTTGCAGACTTTCTCTGGTGTAAAAACTATCAGCTTAAGGGGATGCTTCAAACTGGATGTTGCACTTGAACGGATCGAAGTTGATTTGGCTAACCTGAAGTCAATTGATTTATCAGGTAGTAACGTGACGCTCGCCTTTGTCAACGTACTTTTGGAGGCAGCTCCCAATCTAGAAAGGATAGCGTTATGTGACTGTAAGAGTTTGAACGACAAACGTGCTCTGACCCCAAATCAGTTGGTTAACCTGAAGTCAATTTATTTATCAGGTAGTAACATGACGCTCGCCTCTGTCAAGGTACTTTTGGATGCAGCTCCCAATCTAGAAAGGATAGAGTTAATTTCTTTTCAGAGTTTGAACGGCGAACTTGCTCTGACTCAAAATCAGTTGGCTAACTTGAAGTCAATTGATTTATCTTATAGTAACGTGACGCTCGCCTCTGTCAAGGTACTTTTGGAGGCCGCTCCCAATCTAGAAAGGATAGAGTTACGTGACTGTCAGAGTTTGAATGACGAACTTGCTCTGACCCCAAATCAGTTGACTAACCTGAAGTCAATTAATTTATCAGGTAGTAACGTGACGCTCACCTCTGTCAAGGTACTTTTGGAGGCAGCTCCCAATCTAGAAGGGATAGAGTTACGTGGCTGTCAGATTTTGAATGGCGAACTTGCTCTGACCAAAAACCAGTTGACTAACCTGAATTCAATTTCTTTATCAGCTAGTAACGTGACGCTCGCCTCTGTCAAGGTACTTTTGGAGGCAGCTCCCAATCTAGAAAGGATAGAGTTACGTGGCTGTCAGAGTTTGAACGATGAACTTGCTCTGACCAAAAACCAGTTGACTAACCTGAATTCAATTGATTTATCTTATAGTAACGAGACGCTCGCCTCTGTCAAGGTACTTTTGGAGGCCGCTCCCAAGCTAGAAAGGATAGATTTACGTTTTTGTAAGAGTTTGAACGGCACACTTAAATCTATCACAAATCAGTTGACTAACCTGAAGTCAATTAATTTATCAGGTAGTAACGTGACGCTCGCCTCTGTCAACGCACTTTTGGAGGCAGCTCCCAATCTAGAAAGCATAAATTTACATGATTGTATGAATTTGAATGGCACACTTAACCTTATCACAAATCAGTTGGCTAACCTGAAGTCAATTGATTTATCAGGTAGTAACGTGATGCTCACCTCTGTCAAGGTACTTTTGGATGCAGCTCCCAATCTAGAAAAAATAGATTTAAGTTTTTGTCAGATTTTGAACAGCGAACTTGCTCTGACCCCAAATCAGTTGGCTAACCTGAAGTCAATTGATTTATCTTATAGTAACGTGACGCTCGCCTCTCTCATTGCACTTTTGAAGGCAGCTCCCAATCTAAAAGATATAAACTTAGAGAATTGTAAGAATTTGAAGGGTATTTCACCAGAAAATGTAAGCGAAATTTTAAAATTTGCACCTAATTTGAAAGAATATGATAAAAACACCTTGAAAAGATTAATTCCTTCAAAACAAGCAACTCCTGTTAATCCAACCCATGATCCGAAGCGAATGATCAATTATACCCCCCCTGATCCTAGCAAAGAGTTTTCGTATCAAGGTACAAACAAAACATTCGATCAAGCCATGATCATTGAGAAGTTACGTCAATATTTGACTATTAAAAAATTGCATCTAGATTCTATTCCTAGGGCGTGTCCTCAATTTAAAGCCATTAATTGAGCAGATTTGTCGATTTGTAAATTCTTTTTGTTCATCATTACACCAACCATCCATTTTGATTTAATTTAAATCAAAAGTAACAATTAAAATCCTGTAGACTTTTAT
>DAIDKT010000008.1 GCA_027449905.1 Legionellales bacterium | reverse complement strand
ATAAAAGTCTACAGGATTTTAATTGTTACTTTTGATTTAAATTAAATCAAAATGGATGGTTGGTGTAATGATGAACAAAAAGAATTTACAAATCGACAAATCTGCTCAATTAATGGCTTTAAATTGAGGACACGCCCTAGGGGATACGCAAACACGAATTATTACTGTCGCTGATCGTGAGGGTGATTTTTATGAATTTCTTCATCCATTAATAGAGAAAGATGAACAATTTGTTATTCGTTCTCAACATAATCGAATTTTGGGAGAAACTTATCACAAAGGTGCTAAAAAATTACGTAACACTTTAGATAATGCCTCACCCAAGGGTGATATGGAGGTCGTTATTCAAGATGTTAATAGCAGAGAAACCAAGGCAATCCAGCTTAATTTAAAAGCAATCACAATTACTTTCCCTGTCCCTAAGAAAATGACGCAAGAACAACGAAAAAATAATGGCTATAAAGCTATTACGCTGAATGTTGTCGTTGCATACAATGAAGAACATGAATGGATATTATTAACAAATTTACCCATTGATAACATAGATCAAATCAAGCAAATAGTGCTTATCTATCGTGCTAGATGGCATATCGAAGATTTTCATAAAGTGCTCAAAACAGGCTATCAAGTAGATGAAATTTATTTACATAGCTCAAAAGAAGCAATAAAAAATTTGTTAGTAATGGCTTCAATCTCTGCATGTCGTCTTTATTGGTTAATTTACATCGGTCGCAGTGAAGCAACGATTAAAGCGGATCAATTATTTGAAGAATTTGAATGGAAGGCCATGTATGTATATTTTAATGAAAAAATCCCAGATGAATGTCCAACCATCTCAGAAGTGATGTTGAGAATTGCTAGGCTCGGGGGCTACAAACCAACAAAAAACTCAAGTTCACCTGGAATAAAAACAATATGGATAGGATACCAACAGTGTACAGTTGCAGCTCAAATGTATCGAAATATGTCAATAAAAACTTAAGGCTAATTGGAAGCCCTAACGGTCACGGTTCGGATTTTATGTGCAAATTTCCGCTCCCTAACGGTCACGGTTCGGATTTTATGTGCAGATATTGAGCTTTTAAAGGCAATCGCTGTGGCGAAGGGAACACGGTTGTCGCATCAAAATTTGATCAAATTTTGATGCGACAACCGTGGGATGGTTTCATGTCCGTTTATAAATATCATAGGGTTTGATATGGGTTACATAGTGATAATGAGACCATGCCTCACGAAATGACTGATCTTGGCTATACTCAACTGGATAATTTATAGTCTTTTTTAGATAAATTAGAGCTGATTGAGTATCAACAATGATAAATTGTGGTTTTTTGTCGTTGATATCATGGGTGAGGATTTTCATCACAAAGGATAAGATCGCTTGTTGATGAGATTTTGAAAGTGAGCCTAATCGCATGTATTCCCACATGCATGAGGAAAAACTACACACTGGATAAGCCGTTGAGTAAAACTCCAAATGATATAAATCATGGGTCATACTAAAAAATAAAAACCGCGGATGATTAGCTTGTGTATGCAAAAACTTCATTAATTTTTTTTCTGGATTATCTGCTTCAAAATAAGCGATAGAATCCAAAGTTCTTGAGCCACTCTGGATGATAGGAAATAGAAAGATGACCAGTATTAAGATAGTAATCCCACTAATCTGGGCTCGACTTATGACTCGACCGTTCGATGCCATAAGCTCCGCAATGATGAGAATAAAGTACAAAAATGAGAACGACAACGCTGGCAGGATATGATAATACCAATTCACTCGTGGGATTAAAAAGGAAATAAGCGTCCCCAAAATACCACAAGCGAGGATATGCTTCATATTCGCATGCGGATCTTCGTTTTTCACCCAGCATGCCAAAAAAACAGCACTACAACACCATAAAAAAATGGATTGTGTCAGTAACTGACCCCATGATTGGGCGATGCCTTGATAGTAAGGTATCCACAAAGGCAAGACCATATTAAAATATCCAGGGTAAAACCAGATGACAGCCAAACCATAGACAATAATCAAAGCAATGGATGCAATTGATTCAGGTCTTACCCATCCCCATCGATTTTTTTTTCTACAAACAAAAAGTAACTCAATACAAAGGAACGTCGCCAAAAAAAATGGTTTGATCGCAAAACCAATACCCGCGATGATTCCGATTGCAATCGCCATGGTTGGCGCAATTAGTTGATTATTAAGACGGCAAACCGCCAGGAAAATATAAGGCGTGGTTAAAATTAAAAAAAGATGCTCTCTTTGTCCAAATGCATCTGCAGGCAAAAACAAAAACGCTATGGTTACACCACATGCCATGATATCAACCAAGCGATTGTCCGTGTTATCAACATCAGATTCATGCCGAAACACCTTTTTCAACAATCCGCGAACCAAAAGGGCTGATGAAAAAATCATGGTAATAAATTCAAGACGCAAAAGAGAGACCAAATTGAAACCGGTCTTATTCGCGATCAAGATGGGGAGAAAATGCAAATAAAAGATCAAGGGGGGGTTGGGTTCAAAAATGTCATGCCCATAAGTCTGACCGTCTAACATTTGTCGAGCTGTATGAGTAATGATTGCGATATCTTTATGAAGATAAAGATGTGACTGAATCATATAACCGTCATTCCGCAGTAACTTTTTGAATTAAATTTTCAAGAAAATTCTTGACACAGATCTCTGATTTTGATCTATTACTGCTTTTTGGAAGGCAGAAATGGATGCATCACGTTTTGAAGTACAACGATTGGATCACTTG
>DAIDKT010000007.1 GCA_027449905.1 Legionellales bacterium | reverse complement strand
ATAAAAGTCTACAGGATTTTAATTGTTACTTTTGATTTAAATTAAATCAAAATGGATGGTTGGTGTAATGATGAACAAAAAGAATTTACAAATCGACAAATCTGCTCAATTAATGGCTTTAAATTGAGGACACGCCCTAATCAGATATCCAGTTTTTTTCATTACTTTAAATAAATCAAGATTGATCATATTTCGAGTATCAGGCGTCAAAGGCACATGCAGCGTGATAAAATCTGATTGAATAAATAGATCTGGTAATGTGACGGTACTGTCATGATTAAATGTAAGTATCTTCATACCAAATGCTTCGGCTAAACGACCCACCTCTCGTCCAATTGCTCCAAAACCAATGATGCTGATGTTTCATCAACCGCTACCAATATCGGCCAAGATTGAGGTAATAATTTGACCAATAACCCCAATGAAATTTTACTCAATGCCATACCATTCCATGAGGCACGGTTCAGCGCACGATGATATTTTGAAAAACTATGCTCTTGGCTTAAATTCATCACTCGCAATATGCTGGCGATGGGCCTTGCGCCACGACATAAGCATAATAAGATAGCTTATCCCAATTAACTGAGATCAAAGCCTTATTCTTTTTTTGCTACATTTTTGAATGTTGGATCGAGATAAGTGATGCGAAGAAGCTTTTAAAATATAAAATATGAGTATAAATATACTTTTTTGATCATAAAGATTACTTTGCGCTATACTATAGCATATGTATTATACCCATCGCTAATGGAGTTGCGAATTTAGTCCAGGTATGATCAAATACCGGCATGGAACGACGACTTACAACACAAGAACGTGCAGACTTACAAAAGCGCCATAAAAAAGAGCGCGATGGACGTATTCGAGATCGTATAAAAGCGGTGTTAGCATACGATGACGGCTACACGTATTCAGAAATTGCCCGGCTTCTCTTATTGGATGATGAAACGATCCGCCGGCATATCAATATCTATTTTTCCAAAAATATACTCAAGCCAGAAAATGGTGGCAGTCAAAGTTACTTAACCGCGCCTGAATCAGAAAAACTAAAATCGCATCTTCGAGAGGTAACCTTTCTTTACGTAAAAGATATTTGCGATTACGTTAAAAACCGGTTTGATAAGGTTTATAGCGTAAGTGGTATGACTAAGTGGTTAAAAGCCAACAAATTTTTTTATAAAAAACCACATGGGGTGCCAGCAAAAGCCGATTTAGAACGGCAAGAAGAATTTATTGCCCATTACCATGAGCTGAAATTGAAGCAAGGAAAAAATGACGTAATTTATTTTGTTGATAGCAGCCATCCGCAACATCAAACAAAGCTATCCTATGGTTGGATTGAAAAAGGTGCTCGTAAGCCTGTAAAGATGACTGCTTGTCAGAAACGAGTCAATCTGATTGGAGCAATTAACTTGGATAGCCATGAACTTCAGTATCGTCAAGTTGAGTGGGTCAATGGTGAAAGTATCGAAGCGTTTTTACAGCAGTTAATCGATGCCAACCCAAAGGCTGAGAACATTCATATTATTTGGGACAATGCGGGTTATCACAAAAGTGAGAAAATCCGTTCCTTCATGAAAGGCACAAAAATAACGCCCCATTACTTGCCACCATACTCTCCAAATCTCAATCCAATAGAACGCTTGTGGAAGATCATGCATGAGCATGTCACATATAACCGATATTACCCAAAATTTTCTGACTTTACAGAAGCCATCCTTGGATTTTTTGACAATATCGGCTTGTACTTAGACATTATGAGGTGCCGCATTAATGATAATTTTCAACGCTTAAAACTTGCATAGTTCGCATCTTCAGGTCCGATGGGTATAAACAGTCAGGATGTGGCACAGAAAATATTTTTTATCACTGATCTGGAAAAGATCATAGGGCGTAATCGTCTGACAATAAGACGTTGGTGGTTGGAGGGAAAATTTCCACAGCCAGTGAAACTACATGGTACAACGTTAGCGTGGAATACGAAAACGATTAATGAGTGGCTTAACCAAAACATTGGGTAATGAACGATTGATCACTTGAGTATTTAGTTTAAAAGCTCCTTTTATAGGGGCTTTTTTATTTGGGGATCCGTAGTTATTTATGAGGCCAGTACAATCAATAACAATCGATTACATTTACGAATCGGTACCAAGATCGGTACCAAATTTATTTGTTTAATAAGATGTTTTTCGCTAGGAGCCTTGCTACATATGGCTCCCCGGGACGGGCTCGAACCGCCGACCTAATGATTAACAGTCATCCGCTCTACCGACTGAGCTACCGGGGAATCAGGCGGAATCTTAAATTGATTCCACCGATTGGTCAAGATACTTGTTGTATTTATTTTTTCATTTGCGCAAATTCCTGTAATCTATCCATGGCGTCTTTTAAGGTTTCTAGGCTGACTGCGAATGAAATTCTAATGCAGCCTTCAGTGCCAAATGCAGAGCCTGGGACCAAGGCGACACCGACGGTTTGTAATAATTTTTCTGAAAATTCAATGTCGTTAGCAAACCCACGTTGCTGAATGATCTTTTGTACACTTGGAAAAATATAAAATGTTCCATCTGCTGGGATCACGTCAATACCTGGTATTGCCTGCAGACGTTCGACAACATAGTGATGGCGCTTTTCAAAAGCTTGAACCATCTTGATGACGGTTTCATTCCCACCGTTTAATGCGGCGACCGCTGCTTTTTGAGCAATTGAGCACGGATTCGTCGTTGACTGGGATTGAATGGTTTTCATTGCCGCTATCAAAGGAGCAGGGCCTGCCGCATAACCAATACGCCAGCCAGTCATGGCGTAGGCTTTAGATACCCCATTTAATACAATCGTGCGATCATATAACTCTGGGCAAGCATTCACGATATTCACAAAAGGACCTGACCACAATATATGCTCATACATATCATCCGTTGCAATTAAAATCTGGGGATGGTTTTTTAAAACCTCACCTAAAGTTTGTAATTCATGCTCGGAATACGCAATCCCGGAGGGATTGGATGGGCTGTTAAGAAACAGTAGCTTTGTTTTGGGGGTGATGGCGGCCTCTAACTGCTCGGCAGTTATTTTGTAACGTGCCGCAGGGGTGGTATCAATCATGACCGGTTTACCCCCGGCCAGCAATACCATATCAGGGTAAGAAACCCAATAAGGCGCTGGAATAATAACCTCGTCACCCTCATTCAAAAACGCTAAACACAAATTAAAACAACTTTGTTTGCCACCCACGGAAACCAGAATTTGATTTAATTGGTAATCCAATTGATTTTCCCGTTTAAATTTATCGCGAACAGCCTCTTTTAATTCAGGAATACCATCGACTGCCGTATATTTGGTGAATCCAGATTCAATGGCCGCAATCCCTGCTTTTTTGATATGCTCTGGTGTGTCAAAATCAGGCTCCCCTGTGCCTAATCCGATGATATTTTCCCCTTGCGCACGAAGTTTGGCGGCTTTTTCGGCAACAGCCAACGTGGGGGAGGGTTTTACTTGCAAGACGCGATTTGCAAATATGATTTTCATGTGATGCTCCTAGTGATACAATGGTTTGGATTATGGTCTCTTGACCGACGGACAATACGGCCAAAAACCAAGCACAAATTTAATCTTTTCTTGGTTAAAGGTTCCTGGCTAATCGCCTCACTCAAATTAAAAATCTCGCTAAATGAGCTCGATGTTTGGCTCGGGCCCCCAATTGTCAATAAACCCTATGAAGAATTTATTTAAAATTTACTCAGACTTTTCGCCGGCCGGTGATCAACCCGCTGCCATCAAGTCTTTGATCGAGGGCATCGAGTCAGGTCTGGCCCGGCAAATTCTTTTAGGTGTAACCGGATCTGGTAAAACCTATACCATTGCGCATGTGATTCAGGCGGTCAAAAGACCCACTTTGATCATGGCGCCTAATAAAACACTAGCCGCGCAACTATATGGTGAATTCAAAACATTTTTTCCAGATAACGCGGTGGAGTATTTTGTCTCTTATTACGATTATTATCAACCAGAAGCTTACGTCCCAGCATCAGATACCTTTATCGAAAAAGATGCTTCCATCAATGAACATATTGAACAAATGCGACTGTCTGCGACCAAAGCCCTGATTGAGCGTCGTGACGCAATCATTGTTGCAACTGTTTCTGCTATTTATGGTTTGGGTGATCCTGAGTCATATTTGAGCATGTTGCTCCATGTGTCACGAGGTGAACGCTGTGATCAACGGATGATTTTAAGACGACTAACCGACATGCAATACACCCGCACACCTTTGTCTTTGGCTCGAGGGCAATTTCGTGTGCAAGGTGATGTGATTGATATTTTTCCAGCTGATGAGGAAAAAAATGCGATTCGGATTGAGTTGTTTGATGATGAAGTTACTCATCTCGCTCATTTTGATCCGCTCACCGGCCAAGTCTTTGACTCCTTACCACGCATCACGATTTTTCCGAAAACACATTATGTGACGCCCAGAGAGCGGATTTTAAAAACGGTAGATCTGGTTAAAGATGAATTAAAAGAAAGATTGGCCGAATTTCAGTCTGAGCATAAATTAGTCGAGGCACAACGATTACAGCAACGAACTGCTTTTGATATTGAGATGATGTTAGAGCTCGGCTATTGTTCGGGTATTGAAAATTACTCGCGTTATTTATCCCAGCGCCAAGCTGGTGAATCGCCACCAACTTTATTCGATTATCTTCCCCCAGACGCCCTGCTCATCATTGATGAATCACATGTGACGGTTCCGCAAATAGGGGGAATGTATCGCGGTGATCGCGCGCGCAAAGAAACATTGGTGCATTATGGTTTTAGGCTGCCCTCGGCTTTAGACAATCGCCCGATGCGTTTTGATGAGTTTACTGATCGCTCACCGCAAACGATTTATGTATCTGCCACGCCAGGACCTTATGAAATTGAACATGCGGACTCCATAGCTGAGCAAGTTGTGAGACCGACTGGCTTAATGGATCCTGAGGTAGAAATTAGACCCGTTAAAGATCAGGTCGATGATTTAATCTCGGAAATTCATCAAGTATCTTCGAAACAAGAACGTGTGTTAGTCACGACATTAACTAAACGCATGGCAGAAGACTTAACTGAATATTTAACCGATGCGGGTGTTCGGGTTCGCTACCTACATTCAGATATTGATACCGTTGAGCGGATGGCGATTATTCGTGATTTGCGATTGGGGGTATTTGACGTTTTAGTTGGCATTAACCTATTAAGAGAGGGGCTGGACATGCCGGAGGTTTCTCTGGTGGCTATTTTGGATGCCGATAAAGAAGGTTTTTTGCGATCGGAACGTTCTTTAATCCAAACGATTGGTCGAGCTGCGCGCAATTTGCATGGGCGAGCGATTTTATACGCAGATAAAGTCACAGGCTCTATGCAGCGAGCGTTGGATGAGACATCACGACGACGGGCAAAACAAGCTGCGTTTAATCAAGAGCATGGCATTACACCAGTAGGTATTTCTAAATCGGTTCAGGACATCATGGAAGGCGCCAGTTATCTCAATATTAAAAAGAACCCCGTTACCGGAAAAAAACGAAAAGCCATCTTATCAGAAAAGTACGATTTTTTATCACCAGAAGCCATCTTAAAAGAAGTCGCGCTATTAGAAAAACAAATGATAACTTACGCAAAAGATATGGAGTTTGAATCGGCCGCGATGATTCGGGACCAATTATTGATGTTGAAGCAACGGCTTCTAGGAAAAATCTAGCTTTTGGTTTTTCAATGTGGTACCATTTTGTTTCGTGTATTGAGCGACTCAACATACACCTGGCATTACCTGCTATTCTCAGGAAAACATTCGGAAATTCCAATCATTATTTATAACCAACACATCAAGCGAGACATATGAATCTTAGTGAACTAAAGCAATTACCTATTGCCGATCTAGTCAATATAGCTCAAGAAATGAGTATTGAGAATCTTTCTCACATGCGTAAACAAGACATTATCTTTGCTATCCTCAAAGCGCACGCGTTGAAGGGGGAAGATATTCATGGCGGTGGAGTCGTTCAAGTCATTGCAGAGGGTGGTTTTGCTTTTTTACGCTCATCGGATGGTTCTTATTTAGCCGGGCCCGACGATATTTATGTTTCACCCAGCCAAATTAGACGCTTTGGCTTGCGAACTGGTGATACGATTTCAGGAAAAATACGACCACCGAAAGACAGTGAACGCTATTTTGCGTTATTAAAGGTCGATCAAATTAATTATGATTCGCCTGAAAACGCCAAACGAAAGATTTTATTTGAAAACTTAACACCTTTATTTGCCTCAGAACGATTGGTGATGGAGCAGGGTAATGGCAGCACGGAAGATTTGACGGCACGCGTGGTTGATTTATGTGCACCGTTTGGACGCGGGCAGCGCGGCCTCATCGTTGCACCACCCAAGGCTGGTAAGACTTTGATGTTGCAAAATATCGCGCACTCTATTGAGAAAAATTACCCCGACTGTTTCTTGATTGTGTTATTAATTGATGAGCGCCCTGAAGAAGTCACCGAAATGCAACGTTCTGTGAAGGGGGAAGTGGTTGCCAGTACATTCGATGAGCCGGCAACTCGCCATGTGCAAGTTGCGGAAATGGTGATTGAAAAAGCCAAGCGTTTGGTTGAACATAAACGAGATGTGGTTATTTTATTAGATTCAATTACCCGTTTAGCTAGAGCTTATAATACAGTGATTCCGTCATCTGGCAAGGTGTTAACCGGAGGGGTTGATGCGAATGCGTTACAGCGACCTAAACGTTTATACGGTGCAGCTCGAAATATAGAAGAAGGCGGTAGTTTAACCATTATTGCAACCGCCATGGTTGACACCGGTTCTAAAATGGATGAAGTGATTTATGAAGAATTCAAGGGCACCGGGAACATGGAAATTCATTTAAGTCGCAATATTGCTGAGCGCCGAACCTTTCCTGCGATCAATATCAATCGTTCTGGCACACGGCGTGAAGATTTATTATTGAGTCCGGAAGAATTACAGCGGACCTGGATATTACGCAAAATCTTGCAATCGATGGATGAGTGCGATGCGATTGAATTTTTATTAGAGCGGATGAAAAATCATAAAACCAATGCCGAATTTTTTGAAGCCATGAAACGACAAGAATAATGAAGTATCGTGATTTGCGCGATTTTATCGAACAATTGGATCAGCGTGATTTATTGAAACGGATTGATTACCCCGTATCCCCCCATCTAGAAATGACGGTTATTAGTGACCGAACCCTCAAGGCGGGTGGGCCTGCTTTGCTTTTTACTCATCCTAAAAATTATCAGATTCCTGTTTTGACCAACCTATTTGGTAGTCCGGAACGAGTTGCGCTTGGTATGGGAGCCGAGTCTACACAAGCTCTGCGCGAAATTGGTCGCTTACTGGCTGCTTTAAAAGAGCCGGAACCGCCAACTGGATTTAAAGACGCCATTGGTAAACTTCCATTGTTAAAACAAGCGTTGCATATGGCGCCTAAATTTGTCAGCAGGGCTTTATGTCAAACCCATGTGATCGAAAAAGAGCAAGTTGATTTAAGTAAATTACCGATTCAAACGTGTTGGCCAGGTGATGTGGCCCCTTTGATTACTTGGGGTTTAGTCACCACGAAGGGGCCTTTGCAGACCCGAGAAAATATGGGGGTGTATCGCCAGCAGGTGATTGGTAAAAATCAATTAATTATGCGTTGGTTATCTCATCGCGGTGGGGCACTTGATTATTTGGCGTGGCAACAAGCATATCCTGGTGAGCGTTTTCCGATTGCAGTGACGTTGGGCGCAGACCCAGCAACCATATTGGCGGCGGTCACGCCAATTCCAGATACCTTGTCAGAATATGCATTTGCAGGATTATTGCGTGGACAAAGATCGCAATTGGTTCGCTGTATCAGCCATGATTTGCATGTATCGGCGAGTGCTGAAATCATTTTGGAGGGATTTCTTGAGCCAGGTGTCGTGGCTGACGAGGGCCCGTTTGGTGACCATACTGGTTATTATAATGAAGTCGAATCTTTTCCGGTATTTACCGTTGAGCGGATAACACACCGTGACAGTCCTATATACCACAGTACTTATACGGGTCGGCCGCCTGATGAGCCGGCGATGTTAGGGGTGGCGCTGAATGAGGTTTTTATTCCGTTATTGCAAAAACAATTTCCAGAAATTGTTGATTTTTATTTACCACCAGAGGGATGCTCCTATCGTTTGGCTGTTGTGACTATTAAAAAGCAATATCCTGGGCATGCAAAGCGTGTTATGATGGCAGTGTGGTCTTTTTTAAAGCAATTCATGTACACCAAGTTTGTGATTGTGTGTGATGATGACATCAATGCCAGACATTGGCCAGATGTCGTCTGGGCCATCACCACAAGGATGGATCCGATTCGCGATACGGTGATGATTGACAAGACGCCAATCGATTATTTGGATTTTGCTTCCCCTGTGTCAGGTTTGGGTTCAAAAATGGGCATGGATGCCACCAGCAAATGGCCAGGTGAGAGCCAAAGGGAATGGGGTCGCGTGATAAAAATGGATGAAGAAGTGTTAAAACGAGTGGAAAGTTATTGGTCTGAATTAGGATTATCGTTTTGAACAAAGGCATGTAAAGGAGTATGTGATGCAAACATTGTATCAATTATTGGGACTAGCTGGCGCTGGACTTGTGATTTGGTTTCTTTATAGAGCCATCAAAAGTAAACCAGACCAATTTAGTAAAGAAAATCTCAGCAAAAGCTTTGCTAGTATGGGAATTTTAGCTTTAATTTTAATGGCGTTTGTCACTTTATTGATCTATTTAGTTCGAAATTAGCAAAGCAATGCGATATTCCTTGGAGTATTCATATGCAAGCAAAAAACACTGTAAATCAAATTGGAGGAGGCCAATTTGCGAAAATATATCTTAAGGATGGTCATGTAATTAAAAAGCCCAGTCATGATTCAGGGGTGAGCAAAGAAATGGCGTTTCAACTCTTTATTTCGGAGATAAATATACACAAGGGTCTTATTCATCCTCATATTGTAAAATTAGAAAAATACGGTATTGTTGATTATTTTCTCGATGTGGGCATAAACCTGAGTCGTAGTTGGATAGCTTTAGAATATGCGAATCAAGGTGATTTATTCGAGGTGATGCGCTTAGGGCGTTTGCTTCCTTCCGTGAAAGACCAATTAAGTATCATGCTACAAGTCACGGAGGCTTTAATCTATCTTACCACGATGAATATTGTTCATGCTGATATTAAACCAGAAAATATCATGATTAATTATGATAATGGATGCAAGGCAAAGTTAGGTGATTTTGGGTTCGCTATGCGATTATCCCCAGAAAGTGACTCGACGATTGGGGCGTATGTGTGTGGCTCGCCTGGTTATGTCGCTCCAGAAGTGATGGGACTTCACCGATACTCTTATGCAAGTGACTTATATAGCTTGGCCATGGTTATGTATTTCATGCTGTTTTTAAAAAACCCGTATGGAAGCTTTGATGTTGAAGAAAGCTTGCACATTGTTGAGGCTGCTTTTTTGCTGGCGGACCAGGAAAAGGACACAGAAACATTTGACACAGGCTTATTTTATGATGATATTGTTGGTATCAATTCAACCGATCCTCGTCTTACTTCTCTCGATAAAAAATTAAACATGTGTTTACCAGAGGACACATTACCCGAGCATCGATGGCTCATTGAAAACTGCTGGCAAACAGATTACCGCAAGCGCTGGGATATTCAAAAATTAAACGGTTATTTGAAGGAGCTCGTTGATAATAATACTGGGTTGATGAAGTCTCAAGATACAGTGGTAACGGAAATACAAGAGTTCAACAACAAGGAAATCACCCCCTCTTTCATAGGAGGCAGCGGTTCTACAGAGATAGGCTCGTATTTTTTAAAATCAACAAACAGTTTAGGCTTAACAGAACAATCATCTAAAGAAAATACCTCGACAAGAATGACACTAACCCCAGATACCGATCTTGCAAACGAGGAATTTAATCCCAATTATACACCGGACTTGAGTGATGATAATGTTATCAATGTAATCAGAAAAAAATCACATAAGACAACCAGTTTTTGGGCTCAATCAAATATTGTACCTCCGTCTCCGAATGACTCTGATGAAGAAGATGACTGCTGTGAGATTTGCGTTATTTCATAAATTGTCACTTCTGAGGCTATAGATAGGTATCTTTTCATCCTGTCGATAATATATTATTATCTAGTGCAAGGTTGTATAGCCTGAATAAATTAAAGGAACGGCATTGAGCTCCGTTTTGTCCAAAAATGCTGGGCCAAGGCCTAGCCTTCCTGCTCTAAGTAGGTTGGGCCTTGGCCCAACAAAGAGCTTGGTCGGAACAGCGGACAATGCCACAGGAGCGCTGACATTTATTCAAGAGATCAATCGCTCACCCCTTATCGACGTCCCGCAAACAAGTAGCTGGGCGTCTGGTTTCGGAAGATGAATTGTCAACAAGCCCTCATATTGCGAGTTGGTGCTAAGCAGGAAGATGCAGCAATACATGGAGTATGCACATGCAATCAAAAGATTATATCCCCCCGGTACTTGGTACAGGAAAATTTGCTAAAGTATTTCTTACACAGGAACGCTTGGCATGTAAAAAACCTCGCATTTATGACGCAGCGGATCGCAATGAAAAGACGTATGAATCATTTGCTCGCGAAATAGATATCCACAGTAAACTGAATCACCCTCATATTATTGAACTAATCAATTATTATATTGAGACATCTTTTGACCTCAAAAAGAACCTGAGCGACTCTTGGCTGCTTTTGCGATGTGCCAATCGAGGTGACTTGTTCAATGCGCTGAACTTGCACAGAGATTGGCTTTCCTGGAATGTCTATTTAACTATCATGCGAGATATCAGCGCTGCTTTAATTTATCTCACCACCATGCGTATTGTTCACGCTGATATTAAACTAGAAAATATCTTGCTAGATTTCTATGAAGGTAAGTGGCGGGCAATGCTTGCTGATTTTGGGCTGGCTAAACAATTAGAACCCGGTGCCACTTTGATGATCGCAAAGAACTCATGCGGTTCACCTCGTTATATTGCTCCAGAAGTTATCGGATCTTGCTTATTCTCTTATCCGGCCGATGTATATAGTTTTTCTGTCGTCATGTATGCCCTATTTTTTTTGCAGTTACCCTGTGGTGATTTTGATGATTTGACGTCCTTGGTCATTTCCACGGCTGCTTTTAAGCATGTTTATTCAAAGGATTTTCAAGCAAAAGATTTTTTTCAAGACCATGGTATTGATTTGAATAAAATAGAACAGTCAAAGTCCATTGATGATAAATTTCAGGTGAGTATTCCCGCAAACATATCGACAGAACATCGCAATATCCTTGTCAATTGCTTGGCGACGAATTACAGCCAGCGTTGGACAGCTCAACAATTGATGAACTATCTTGATACATTGGATGAGACAACAGGACGCGCGAAATCCTCATTGACAGATACAGGTGATTTACTACACGCCAAAAGGGCAGCGGTAGCCGACTTTCCTCTCTCAGGAGCCAAGCATGATCCAGTGAGCGGACTGACTTTTTTTACATCAAAATCCAGTGCCCATAGTTCAAAAGAGAGTTTCGACAAAAAAGAACTACATCGTGAAGCCGGTGAAGTAATCGATAAGGCGCTCTTTGGACCCGAGCGTAAATCAGGTCAACCAATCATTTTTTTTAATGATTCACTCAGGTCTTTCGAGTTAAGTCTGGATTCTGACCCGAACAAAGGGCCACGTGAAGTCAATAATATGTGTCTTATCTTATAAAGAATGACTTTGGGGCGCTCATTTAATGCCGATTGATAATACTCAAATATCTCTCATGGTGATAGATCAAATAACATACAACATAGGGATTTTTGATGACTTTGTGGATATAGTCTAAGCGCAGGAGTGGTTCTTCAACGTAAGTTTGTTGACTGCTTTCATCAACCAACAGTCGGTACCATGGATTTTGATAGGTGAAGGGCCTTTTGATTGCCTGCGGGTTGTATCGCCCTGATGGTTGGAATAGGGGGTCAATGTCAACGACAACAGCACGATATCCATGGGCCTGATGAATAACTAAATCGCCAAGATTGAATTTGGCTGTTTTAATATTTCCTCTGTAACTCATCGGATGCCTTGGTCTGAACTTGCCCTTAACATAAGTATCGGTTAAGGTCGAATAATCTTAACTATTGATTAGTAGGAAGTTGATGAAAAATAAAAAGGCTATTATTGCCTGGTGTCTCTATGATTGGGCATTATCCTCCTATCCTGTGGTGATTATAACGTTTGTATTCGCCAGTTACTTCACCAGCAAAATTGCCACCAATAGTATCCTTGGAACAGAGCAATGGGCGAATGCAATTGCAATAGCAGGCATTTTGATTGCGGTGATAAGTCCAATATTGGGGTCAGTGACCGATTATAGTGGCAAAAGAAAGTATTGGCTGGGCCTTTGTACTTTATTTGTGGTGGTGAGTGCAGCTTTGTTGTGGTTTGCCTACCCAGTAGTTTCTTCAACTTATTTTGTGTTGACTTGTTTAGTCGTCGGTACGGTTGGCTATTATGTAACGTATGTTTTTTATAATGCCATGCTGGTTGATTTAGTAACACCAGATCGCTTAGGGCGGATTTCTGGTTGGGGATGGGGTATGGGCTATTTTGGCGGATTGAGTATTCTCCTGATAGCGTTTTATTTTTTTATTGATTTTCAACCAAATTGGCTAAATATCAAAGATTATGAACAAGTGAGAATATGTGGGCCGTTGGTTTCATTGTGGATTTTGTTGTTTAGTTGGCCAATATTTAGGTTTGTGCCAAATAATATTCCTGCTGCCAAAGCAAAATTAACCTTTCAGTCCGGGCTTAAAAATTTTTTTTCGTCGGTAAAAACAGTGACAACTAATAAAAATTTGTTGATTTTTTTAATAGCTCAAATGATTTATATCGATGGCATCAATACAGTGCTTGCTTTTGGTGGAATTTATGGTGTTGGAACTTTTTCAATGACGATTCACGATGTGTTGTTTCTTGGGATTGTTTTGAATACTTGTGCAGGTCTTGGATCAACCGCTCTTTCCTGGGTTCATGACGTGATTGGTTCAAAACGAACGATTTTATTGTGTTTAATCGCCCTCATTGGGTTTGGTTTTGCAGTTGTTGGTGCAGCAAACCGAACCCAGTTTTGGATTTTTGCATCGTTAATGAGTTTGTTTGTTGGCGCGGTCCAATCATCGAGTCGTTCATTGATGGTTGAATTGGTTCCTAAAGAAAAAGCCGCTTCAATGTTTGGGTTTTATGTCTTATCCGGAAAAATGACTACGTTTGTCGGGCCCCTGCTTTTGGGTTATTTAACACTGCATTACAATAGTCAACGCGTTGGTTTAGCTGGGGTGATGGTTTTTTTTGTGGTAGGAACCCTGGTGCTATTGCCGGTGAAGACATCAATTGCAACAAGCAGGTAGCAAAAATATGATGACCGTGGTGTTTTTTTATCTTGTGGGGCAAATGAGTGTGGTGTGGGTGGTGTATCGATTATTAAAAAACCCATCTGTTGTTGATGCTTCTTGGTCAATTGGCTTGATGATGTCAGGGTTAATTTATTTATTTTCGGTTGCCTTAACACCTCGCAATACCGTTATCAGTGGGCTTTTAATCTTATGGGCTTTGCGACTGGCAGGGTATCTTTGGTACACCAGGATTCATCAAGGTCATGTTGATAAGCGCTATACAGCATTGAGCCGTGATTGGAAAATTAGTCAGTCCTTGGGTTTTTTTCTTAATTTTCAGTTGCAGGCCTTCTTGATATTTATCATTTCATTTGTATTTTATTTGATTAGTCAGTCACCCATTGCCAGTCTGACGGCGATCGATATTCTGGCGCTTGTCATAATTTTTATGGGAGTGTTTGGTGAATCTGTGGCTGATCTCCAATTATATCGATTTAAAAATAGCCATAAAGGAGAGGTCTGTAATACCGGATTGTGGCATTACGCTAGGCATCCCAATTACTTTTTTGACTGGTTAACTTGGTTAGGTTTTACCCTATTTGCTGTGCAATCTAATCATGGTTACCTGGGTGTTTTTTCATTGTTGACTTTATATTTAATCTTTACCCAGATCACAGGGCCCATGACCGAGCGAGGATCGGTGCAATCAAGAGGACAAAAATATATTGATTATCAGCAACAAACCCCCATGTTTTTTCCTTGGTACAAGCGACGTATTTAAAGTCTCTTGACAATTCAGATCTTTACGTCCCGCGACTTGTTCGCGGGATCTATATCGATCTATTTCATTACAATAGTGCTGTGCGTTAAGCAAGATCTCTGGATCCCGTGGACAAGCAGCGCTTCGAAAGATGAATTGTCAACACACCCTAGTCGTAAGCTATACAGGATTATTTTAAGCCCCCTTGTTTTACAAGAGGAATTTACATTTTTTCTTCGCTGCGTAAGGTCAAAATTTCATGCCCGGTATTGGTGACTAAAATCGTATGCTCCCATTGCGCTGATAATTTTCGGTCTTTCGTGATGGCAATGTCCCAACCATCTTTTGTGAGATGTTTCACTTCGGCTCGACCTTGGTTGATCATCGGCTCAATAGTAAAGGTCATCCCTGGTTCCAAAGTCATGCCAGTGCCCGGCGTACCATAGTGCATGACTTGTGGATCCTCATGCATCCGACGGCCAATACCATGACCGCAATATTCTTTAACGACGGTATAATGGTTTTCAAGCGCATGGGTTTGAATGGCATAACCAATATCGCCCAGTGTTGCATTTGGTTTGACAGCGGCAATTCCTTTATAGAGGCATTGTTGGGTTACTTCGACCAAGCGTTTTGCATGGACTGCGACCTCACCAACACAGAACATTTTACTGCTATCACCATAATAACCCTCATAGATGACAGTGATATCCACATTGACAATATCACCTTTTTTTAAAATTTGTTTGTCAGAAGGCATTCCATGACAAATCACATGATTCAACGAGGTATTGACAGAGTAAGGATAGCCATATTGTCCTTTACTACCTGGAATTGCTTTTAGGGTTTGGCGAATATAATCCTCACAAAATGTATCAATGTCCATGGTGGTAATCCCGGGCTTAATGATTTCAGAGACAGCTTCGAGTACTTGGGCGGTCATGCGACCAGCAATGCGCATTTTCTCGATTTGTTCTGTGGATTTTATTAATGTCATAGATTTAGTCTCTTCAGGTAGAATCGGTTTGAATTTTATCAGGACATCGATATTCCGCAAAGACTTCACCAGAATTACTATCGACAATTTTTAAGATGACGGGAAACTTCCATAAATAATATAGGTTTTTTAAAACCTCTTGGGTGGTTTTACCGAGGGGTATCCGATTTTGTTGCGTGTATTGTATAGTCAGCGCGCGATCGCCTTCCAGATCAACAGAAAACACTTGAATATCAGGTTCTTGATTACCTAGATTATATTGTGTTGATAGCGTTTCCCGAATTTTTTGATACCCAGCTTCATTATGAATTGCGCCGATGAGGTATTCTGACTGCTGATCATCATCAATAATCTGAAATAATTTTAATTCGCGGATAATCTTGGGTGATAAGTATTGGGCCATAAAACTCTCATCTTTATAATAACGCATGGCGGTGTCTAAACTGGTTACCCAATTCGTATTAGCCAACTGTGGAAACCAATGCTTATCTTCTTCAGTCGGATTCTCACAGATACGTCGGATGTCTTGCATCATGTGATACCCGAGGGTATAAGGGTTTATTTGTTCATAATAAGGGCTATTATATGCGGGTTGCATGATAACATTCGTATGCGTTTGCAATACCTCCAACATGAATTCATCTGTGACCAGTTTTTCGTCGTATAATGCATGCATCAGAGTATAGTGCCAAAAACAAGCCCAGCCTTCATTCATGACCTTGGTTTGTTTTTGTGGATAAAAATATTGTGCTATTTTTCTGACAATGCGAACAATCTCGCGCTGCCATGGCTCTAACAACGGGGCATGTTTTTCAATGAAATATAAAATATTTTCTTGTGGTTCGGCCGGGAAAGGTTTTTTCTTGGCGGCATCGCGTCCACGCTCGCTTTTGGGAATGGTTCGCCATAACTCATTAATTTCTGATTGTAAATAACTCTCACGATTTTGCTGACGAATTTTCTCCTCTTGAATCGATAAAGCGGGTGGATGCTTATATCGGTCGACACCATAATTCATCAAGGCATGGCAGGCATCCAGGATATTTTCGACTTCAACCACACCATATCGTTCTTCGCATTCGCTCACATAATTTTTAGCAAAAACCAAATAATCGATGATTGCATCAGCAGATGTCCACATTTTAAATAGATAATTATTTTTAAAAAAAGAATTGTGTCCATAACAAGCATGCGCGATAACCAAGGCTTGCATGGCCATGGTGTTTTCTTCCATCAGATAAGAGACGCAAGGATTAGAATTAATGACCAATTCATAGGCCAAGCCCATCGATCCTCGTTGATAATTTTTTTCAACCGTCACAAAATGCTTCCCGAATGACCAGTGGGAGTAGTTTATTGGCATTCCTGCTGAGGCATAGGCATCAATCATTTGTTCAGCTGAGATCATCTCAATTTGATTTGGATAGGTATCTAATCTAAAATCTTGAGCC
The DNA here is from genome assembly GCA_027449905.1 of Legionellales bacterium. Lineage (GTDB taxonomy): Bacteria > Pseudomonadota > Gammaproteobacteria > Legionellales > Legionellaceae > DAIDKT01. Next base: position 53,569 of record DAIDKT010000007.1, on the reverse strand, counting down.
AGGCGTGCAATCTCGCGATCATAGGCATTGAGCAAATCGAAAGTCCATTCAGCACCAGTTGATAAGGGTTTTTTTTTCATGTTGTTTTCCTTTTGAATAATTCCCGAAAAACCGGGTAAATATCGGCAACATGATCAATATTCTGCATCGAGAAATTAGAAAACTGTTTTTGAATCTGCTCATAGACTTCCCACAAGCTTTGATGGTGGCGAGGCATAATTTCTATATAAGCAAAATATTGTACCAATGGAATGATTTTTTCTCGTATTAACTCTAAACAGTAAGGTGAATCAGCATTCCAGTTATCCCCATCTGACGCTTGTGCCACATAAATATTCCAGCTAGCCGGGTGATAACGTTTTTCAATGATTTGATGTAATAACTCTAGGGCGCTTGATACGACTGTTCCGCCTGTTTCGCGGGAGTAGAAAAAATCATGTTCATCCACTTCTTTGGCAGACGTATGATGTCTAATAAAAACCAATTCAATTTTTGAGTAGTTTCGTTTCAAAAACAAATAGAGCAAAATGAAAAAACGCTTGGCAATATCTTTCTTGGGCTCATCCATCGAACCGGACACGTCCATCACACAAAACATCACCGCTTGGGTAGATGGCGATGGGACACGAATACGATTGTTGTAACGCAAATCCAACGAATCGATGAACGGAATAGCCTTGATTTTCTTTTTAAGACGCTCTATCTCGGAAAGTAAGGCTTGTTTTTTTTGTAATGGTTCTTCGATTAGCGTGCTTTGCTCTGCGTTTATCGAGGTGATAGCTGTTTTTGGGGATTTGGTTTTGAGTTTTTTCTCTAGCAACGCCAATTCCTTTTCCACATCACGAAGTTTTCGACGATAAGAAGCCGCGATGGCTAAACGACGACCAGTTGCTTGGCGCATGGAGCGTAATACATTGATATTGGTCGGGATGCCCGTTGAGGTATATCCAGCGCGGACATGTTGATATAGATTGACTTGAGCCAGTTCTTTTTTTACCAGATCAGGTAGTTCTAAATCCTCAAAATACATTTCTAAAAATTCTTCGCGTGATAATTGAAAGGCAAAATCATCGTCACCTTCACCTTGGTCACTGGCTTCGGATTCGTTTCCATCTCCATTTTCCTGATTGGGCCGTGCGATCTTATCACCCGAAATATATTGATCATTGCCTGGAAGCACCCGCTCTATTTGGCCGCCTTGGCCGTGTTGAAAGTGAGGTTCGGAAATATCTTTAGATGGAATGATAATCCGCTCACCCTGGTCAATACCGGTTATGCTGCGCTTTCCAATAGCATCAAAGACGGCTCGTTTTATTTGCTGAGCATATCGTAATAAAAAACGCCGACGATTAACGGTACTTTTGTGGCGAGCTTTTCGTCGATCGATAATTTGGGTCATATAGACTCCTTACTGCGATTTACGTACTCGCAAATACCACTCACAAAGTAATCTTACTTGTTTGCGGGTATAGCCTTTATCAACCATGCGCGCGATAAACTCTTCATGTTTCTTTTTGTCATCTTCAGACGATTTTGCGTTGAAAGAAATGACCGGCAACAAATCCTCGGTATTCGAAAACATTTTTTTCTCAATGACCGAACGTAGCTTTTCGTAACTGTTCCATTTCGGATTATTGCCTTGATTATTAGCTCGAGCACGGAGGACAAAATTCACCACTTCATTGCGAAAATCCTTGGGATTTGAAATGCCAGCCGGTTTTTCAATTTTTTCTAAATCTGCATTCAATGCTGGCCGATCAAAAATTTCACCGGTGTCTGGATCACGGTAATCTTGATCTTGGATCCAGAAATCTGCGTACGTGATATATCGATCAAAAATATTTTGTCCATATTCAGAATAAGATTCAAGATAGGCGGTTTGAATTTCTTTGCCAATAAACTCAACATATTTTGGTGATAAAAATTCTTTAATAAAAGACAAATATTTTTCGTGCAATTCCTGAGGGAATTGTTCTTGTTCAATTTGCCGTTCTAATACATAAAGTAAATGGACTGGATTTGCAGCAACTTCAGTATGATCGAAATTAAATACTTTCGATAAAATTTTGAAAGCAAATCGAGTGGAAATGCCACTCATGCCCTCATCGACACCAGCGAAATCCCGGTATTCTTGATAGGATTTGGCTTTGGGATCGGTATCTTTTAAACTCTCACCATTGTATACCCGAAGTTTAGAATAAATACTGGAGTTTTGTGGTTCTTTTAATCGAGTTAACACTGAAAATTGGGCCAACATATTTAATGTGCCGGGGGCGCAAGGCGACTTGATCAGGGAGCTTCCATCTAACAATTTTTGATAAATTTTGGTTTCTTCTGAAACGCGTAAACAATAAGGCACTTTGACGATATTAATGCGGTCAATAAAGGCCTCATTATTTTTATTATTACGAAAGGTTTGCCATTCAGACTCATTCGAGTGGGCAAGAATAATTCCTTCAAATGGAATCGAAGATAATCCTTCGGTTGGATTATAATTTCCCTCTTGCGTGGCCGTTAATAATGGATGAAGCACCTTGATAGGAGCTTTAAACATTTCAACAAATTCCAATAACCCCCGATTCGCCCGGCATAAACCGCCAGAATAACTGTAAGCATCGGCATCATCCTGGGAGTATTCTTCCAATTTGCGAATATCGACTTTACCAACCAAAGAGGAAATATCTTGGTTATTTTCATCACCAGGCTCTGTTTTTGCGATCGCTATTTGACGCATACGTGATGGTTTTACTTTAATCACACGAAATTGACTGATGTCGCCATTGTATTCATGTAAGCGCTTGATAACCCAAGGAGACATAATATAACGCAAATAACGTTTTGGAATGCCATAGCGCTCATGGAGGAGATTAGCATCCTCTTCGGGGTTAAATAAACTCAGCGGGGACTCATGTACCGGAGATCCTTTGATGGCATATATGGGTGTTTTCTCCATCAAATCTTTTAATTTTTCAGCCAAAGATGATTTACCGCCGCCAACCGGGCCCAATAAATATAAAACCTGCTTGGTTTCCTCAAGACCTTGTGCCGCATGTTTTAAAAAACCGATAATTTGCTCAATTGGTTCTTCCATGCCATAAAAATCATTAAAAACTTGATAATGCTGAATAATTTTATTAGAAAATATGCGAGACAGGACAGGATCATGGCGTGTATCAATTTCTTCTGGCTGGCCAATGGCCATTAAGAGGCGCTCTGCCGGATTGGCATAAACAGCAGGATCCGTTTTGCATAGGTTTAAGTATTCATCTAACGTTAATTCTTCTTCTTTATTTTTTTCAAAACGTTGTGAATAACCATGCAAAAAATCTTGAGTACTCATCAGACATCCCTCCCTGCTTTGGGCAATAAAAATATCCCGTCTTGGGTATCAGTATAGGATGAAATTAAATATACTGCTATAAAAACTGAGCTTCTAAACCCAATGTCTCGTGACGCCGAAATCTGAATTGTCAACAGATCCTAATGAGGGTGTGATTATCAGCCCTGTCTGAAAGAATTTGTTGGCACTGAAGCCAGAAGTCCCGTGATGTTTATAAAGATGAATTGTCAACAGACCCTAACAATGAGAGGAATCTTGATGAAAAACAACACGATTTATTTGCATGATTATCAACCGACAAACTTTGCGTTGATTACCGTTCATTTAGATTTTGAATTATTCGAAGATGAAGTGTTGTTGAGTAATCAAATGTTGTTCCAACGTCGTTCTCCAGGCGAGTTACGTTTGTCTGGGGATGACCTGGAGCTGGTGAGTGTGCAGTTAAATACGAATTTCTTATCACCGGATGCTTATCGTTTAGAGGATGATGATCTCATGTTAGACGATTGTCCGGATGAGTTTTTATTAACGATTGTGACCAGGATTCGTCCGAAAAAAAACACTCAATTATCAGGCTTATACCGCTCAAAAGATTTATTTTGTACGCAGTGTGAACCAGAAGGTTTTCGGCGAATGACTTATTTCTATGATAGACCGGATGTTTTAGCAATCTATACAACCCGAATTTCGGCAAATGCAGCAGACTATCCGGTGTTGTTAGCCAATGGCAATTTAATTGACGCGGGTGTTGGCAACGATGGTCGTCATTGGGTGGTCTGGCAAGATCCTTTTAAAAAACCATCTTATTTATTTGCGTTGGTTGCCGGTCAATTAGATTGTGCTCAAGATGAATTTATCACAAGTTCTGGAAAACGAATCGAACTGAGAATTTACGTGGAACCTGGTAACGTGAAGAAATGTATGCACGCCATGGCTTCGCTGAAAAAAGCCATGCGTTGGGATGAGGTCGAGTTTGGTCGTGAATATGATCTTTCAACCTTCATGATCGTCGCTGTCAGTGATTTTAATATGGGCGCGATGGAAAACAAAGGGTTAAATATTTTTAATGCGAAATATATCTTGGCAAGCCCAGATACAGCAACAGATGCCGATTATGCTGGCATCGAAAGTGTGATTGCACATGAATATTTTCATAATTGGACAGGTAATCGAGTGACCTGTCGTGATTGGTTTCAATTAAGTTTAAAAGAAGGTTTAACGGTATTTCGAGATCAAGAGTTTTCACGTGACATGAATTCCCGTGATGTGAATCGCATCAAGGATGTTAAAGTGTTGCGGACTATTCAATTTCCAGAAGATGCAAGCAGAATGGCTCATCCAGTGCAGCCGGCATCTTATCAAGAAATCAGTAATTTTTATACGCCAACTATTTATAACAAGGGTGCTGAAGTTATTCGTATGCAGCGTGTTTTGCTGGGTAAAGTTGGATTTCGTCGTGGGATGGATTTATATTTTGAGCGACACGATGGTCAAGCAGTTACCATCGACGATTTTGTTGCCGCGATGGAAGATGCAAATGGTGTTGATTTTAGTCAGTTCAAACACTGGTATCATCAAGCAGGCACGCCCCATGTTGAGGTCCAGTCGAGCTTTGATAACGGGCGATTGACGTTGGTTTTCAAACAAACGTGTGCGCCAACTCCCGAGTGTCAGCAAAAAAAACCATTTCATATTCCCATTCGATTTGCCCTTTTTAATGAGGAAGGGCAGCGGTTGCCTTTATCTCTAAAAGATAGCCCAGATGTTGTTGGGCATGGTGAAGCGTTTGCAAAAGCCCACGGGCCATTTCGTGGTGTTCAATATGACGATGAAGACCCCCAGGGTGACTATTCCTATCTACTGGAGTTGACAAAAGCTGAACAAACATTTTATTTCGATCAGTTACCAGAAAAACCGATTGTTTCATTATTACGAGGTTTTTCAGCGCCAATTCAATTAGCGTCCAATCTTGATGAGAAAGCATGGTTGAGTTTATTACGTTATGAAACTGATGGGTTTGCTAAGTGGCAAGCGGCACAAAATATTATCCAGGTTGCTTTGTTGGCGAGCTATCATGGCGAAAATAAACCATTGCCTATCTCCTTACTGAATGCATATCGCCAAATATTGCAGGATGATAGTTTAGATCGTGATTTACGCGCCGAGTTACTGATGCTGCCAACCTTCGATGAGGTCGCTAATTTGCTCACAAACATAGACGTCACTCGGTTGGAAGATGTTCGTAATTTTGTCAAAAATCAATTAGGACAAGCGCTCTACCAAGAAGCACATGATCTTTACACGACCTTGTGGCGTGAAGAAGATCACGCCATGCATGGTCAGGCATACGCTCGTCGTAAATTACGATTGGTTTGTTTAAGGTTGATGATGAACGGGCGCGAAAACGATGCGTTGGCGTTTTGTCGAACTCAATTTACTGAGGCTAAAACCATGACAGATCAAGTTTCTGGTTTGGCTTTGTTGGCGAGTTGCCAAGAAGAGCAGGTGCGTGAACAGATTTTAGAGCAATTTTATCGACAATGGCAACATGATGATTTGGTAATAGATAAATGGTTTACAGTCCAAGCAGCAGCTGATTTACCCGATGTGCTACAACGTGTCCGGGGCTTGTTATCTCATCCAGCATTTCATTTGAAAAATCCCAATCGCGTTCGTGCGCTGGTCACCACTTTTTGTCAACAAAACCCACGCTATTTTCATGCCATCGATGGAAGTGGTTATCAGTTTTTAATCGAACAATTAATCGAAATTGATCGAATCAATCCCCAGTTAGCAGCGCGACTTGCAGTCCCCTTTACCCGCTGGGAACGGTTTGACCATCAACGCCAAGTTTTGATGAAAGACTCGTTAGAGAAATTAGACAAAATGAATCTATCTAAAGAATTAACTGAAGTGGTGTTGAAAAGTTTAGCCCACAATAGAGCTCTTGCATAACCTGCGCCTTTTGCATGATTGCGGCGTTATAAACATTTCTGCGGTGCTCATTTACTTATGTAAACTCCGCTCCTCGAAATGTTTATGCCTTGTACTCAAACAAAATTCGCAGGTTATGCAAGAGTTCTAATAAACGGTCTTGACTGCCGTTCCGTCCAAAAATGCTGGGCCAAGGCTCAGCCAACATTCTTTGACCAGGAAACAGGACGTTGCTTATGTCATGATGCCTTTTTTATTGGCGAAAATGAATAGACTATGTTAGGGTGTGTTAACAATTCATCTTTCGAAGCGCTACATCCCGCTGCTTGTCGGCGGGATCCAGAGATCTTGCTTAATGCACAGCACTATTGTAATGAAATAGATCGATATGGATCCCGCAAACAAGTCGCGGGACGTCGGTTTTCAAATGATAAATTGTCACCAGGCCCTAGTTTACGACAGGATTCTTTTGATGTCTGCCACATCTTGATAAGGGAGTTACAATGGCAAAAATTAATATACATCCCTCATTGGTTCGATTTACTGATCATCAAAATCAATGTGATTTACAGATAGACTCTGTCGGAACAGTCGTTGAATCCTTATGTCTTCATTTTCCCCTACTTAAAACGACAATTCTTAATAAGTATGGTGAAGTCACCCCTTATGTAAATATTTACATCAATGGTAAGCACATTGCTCAATGTCAACCAGACGTTTTATTAACCCAAGATGATAAAGTAGATATTTTAACGGCTTTAGTGGGGGGCTAATATGCATCGCTTAAGCCAGTCAGAATTGTTGCGCTATCAACGGCATTTTCCTGTCATTGGCCTGGCAGGCCAAGAACAATTAAAAGATGCCAAAATATTATGTGTTGGTGCTGGGGGTTTAGGATGCCCGGCATTACAATATTTGGCTGCCGCAGGAGTGGGCACACTGGGTGTGATGGATGGTGATGAAGTTGAGTTAAGTAATTTACAACGCCAGATTTTGTTTACTGAGCAAGATATTAAAAAAAACAAAGCGAAAGTGATTGGAGAGCGGCTCAGTGCCCTGAATTCAGAACTTGTCATCAACCTATATGATGAGTTTTTGACAGATGAGAATGCTAACACCATCATCCAGGAATATGATGTAATATTGGATGCGACCGACAATTATCGAGCAAGGTATTTATTAAATGACGTTTCCAGGCGATTAAAGAAACCACTTATATCGGCCAGTATTTATCAGTTTGATGCACAAATTAGTGTGTTTAATTACCAAAATGGGCCTTGTTATCAATGTCTGTATTCAGAACCCCCACCCGCTGCGTTAACACCTAATTGTGCAATAGGTGGCGTCTTGGGTGTGCTACCAGGTGTTGCAGGAACAATTCAGGCCACAGAAGCAATAAAAGTTATTTTAGGGCTGGGCAACATTTTATCAGGGACCTTATTAAGCATTGATTTATTATCCATGGGATTTAACCAGTTTGAGATAGCAAAAAATTGTGATCAGCATTCAGATATAACGTTTACCACTCGAGATGAGTTAGATACTTTCTCCGTCATAAATGCCATCGAGCTATCAGAATTAATCGCTATAAATAAACATTCTATCCAGTTAATTGATGTACGCCAGCCTTATGAGCGGGATATTTGTCACATAGGTGGAGAAAATATCCCGTTACCTGATTTAACGTTACATATCGATAGGTTGGATAAAAATAAAATAACGGTTGTGTATTGCAAAGCAGGCTCCCGCAGTGCAACAGCTTGTCGTATGTTGCAAGAGGTAGGTTTTACTCAGGTCATTAGTTTAGAAAAAGGAATATTAGGGTGGATTGATAGCGTTGATGAGCATTTAATGCGATATTAAATCATTCGCCAGGTCTAACGCCTCTTCTTCCAAAGTCCAGTATTGTTAGTTAACTTAGTGCCATTCACCCATGCATGATTCTACTAAGTTGATAAAACAAACCTTTTTCGTCTTTGAGTAATTGTTGATAATTGCCTGATTGAGAGATGGTTCCTTGATCTAAGACAAATATTTTATCTACATTTTTAATGGCAGATAGTCGATGTGCGATAGTGATTCTGGTGATTTGAAGTTGATTAATCCGCTTTGTTACCATTTCTTGGGCTTGATTATCCAAAGCATTCGTTGCTTCATCTAATAACAATAGTTTGGGCTTTCCTACCAATGCTCTAGCAATGAATAGTAATTGTTTTTGCCCGCCAGATAAAACACTGATATCTTGCGAAATCATCGTATGAATTCCCATAGGAAATTGCATCATCAACTCTTCAAGGCCTAGTGATCTCAAAACATTCCAAACATCTTCCTCAGTGGCATGTGTATGTCCGATGATATTTTCAAGAATTGTGCCTGGCATAAATTGACTATCTTGAAGAACAACACCGATGTTTGAACGAAAATTCAACAGCTCTTCACCCTGCAGCCGTTTTCCGTTAATCTCGATTTGTCCTTGTTGAGGGGTATAGAATCCTAACAATAGTTTCAAAAGTGTTGATTTTCCTGATCCAGATAAACCAATAAAAGCGACATGCTCGCCACTTGAAATAAAACAGTTTATTCCACGTAATATCCACATATTTGCATTTGGATAACAAAAAGAAATATCATTGATATGAATTGGTGTAACGATACTCGCTGTATCGGTCGAAGAAATATGGCCTAATTCAACAGGCGTGTCAAAAATAGGTTGAAGACGTTGATAAGCAATAATTGCATGAATGAATCCACTCATGCTGAGATAAAATGAAACCATGCTAGAAATAAGTAAACTCAATCCCAAAAAAAAGACAATGAAATCTCGAGGCGATATAGTCTCTAATCCTAGCAAAGCCGCATAAAAAATAACAAGCAAAAATAACAACGGTGCGCTATAAAAAAACGCATACCCTATTACACCCTTGTTATAAGCATTTTGTAACGATTGACGTCCTTCAATATACGATGTAGACCAAATCGATTCTATAAATGGTTCTTTAGCAAAACATTTTATTCTCGATATACCACGGAGTACTTGCAGCATAAAACCATAGGCGTGCCCCATTCGTTTCGCATGCTGCTGCAAATCAGGTAAAATTCTCAGAGAAGCAGAGATAGAGATGGTTGTAATCAGTGCAATCAATATCCATACCAGCAAGGATAACGCCCAATCAAAATATAACATCAGGCTAAAACTGACCAGTAAACTTAAAAAAGATAACAACACACTCAGTTGAGCACCACCAAGCCATTGATTGCATGACACGATCCATAATATTCGATGCACTAAATCACCAACCGTGTATTGATCAAAAAAATAAATGGGTAATTGTAATATTCTTTTCATCACCATCGCTTGAAATTGAGCGATGATGATGGCTTCAAAATGAATATAAATCAGTGCACGCATTATACTGAAGATCAAGACTACAACACTCATGATCCCTATTATTTTGGTATAAAACATGAAAGCAGCCATGTTCTTTAATTGATACCCATTATGAACCATATACCCGACAATAATGGGCCTCAACATGCTGACAAAGGCAACCACTAGAAACGTGAGGATGACCATACAAAACAAAAATGTATGTTGTTTCCTAATAGATTGCATGCTCATTCTGATGTAGAAAATAAATTTATAAACGGGGCGCTTTTTTTTGTAAGTAATTGATGTTTTGCGCCGTAATCCACTAGCTCACCATGTTTAAGAATAAAAATTTGATCTGCATTTTGTATGGTATCTAAACGATGGGCAACACTGATTTGAGTTGCCTGATATCGTTGAAGATTATTTTTAATCTGTCTTTCTATTATAGGATCCAGCGAGTTACTGGCTTCATCCAAAATCAAGATGTTTGGTTTCCCAAGGAGTGTGCGTGCAATTTCAAGGCGTTGTCGCTGACCGCCACTTAAATTAGTGGCACCTTCTAATAATAGAAAATCCAGCCCTTTAGGGCTTTGTTTAACAAGCTCGTCTATGCAGGCCATGCGCAAAGCATGTGTTATTTCTGCGTCCGAGTATGATTCATCCCATAATTTTAAATTATCTCGAATACTGCCCTGATAAAAAAAATGGGCCTGGTTAACCACGCCTATCAAACGCGCGCGGTCAGCATCAGAAAAATTGGACAGGGGTATACCGTCTATCAATATACTACCCGCCCATGGCTGATAAAGCCCCGCAATCAAATGAATTAATGTACTCTTGCCGCTTCCAGATGGCCCAACAATGGCGATATGCGCCCCGGCCTCAATGGTCATATTAAACTGATGAAATAAAGGTTTAAACTCACGACTATAACCAAAGGTTAAATCAATCACTTGAATTTTTCCCTTGAACGGTTGCTGCCCATTTCTTTGACTCACGTGTAGCAATGAATGCGGGACAGATACTTTTGATGCTATCGGGTAATCGCTGATATCTGTTATGTATTGCATATCAGCTTCAATTTGATGATGCTGTTGATTGAGTTTGAAATATTGTGACAAAGCATCATGCAAAGACCAAAATAAAACGTGACAGGCCATCATTTCACCAACGGTCATCCAGTTTTTGCCTATGCTGTATACGCCTAAAACCAAAATAGATAGATATCCCATAGAGAAAAAAAATAAAGAGATGATTTGCTCTATATGATTGACCAATGAAAATTGACGATGGGCACGTAAATAATCATCCAATTGTTGTTGCCATTTTGAAAAAAAGGCCGACTCAGAACAGTGTGCTTTAATTTGAGTAATCATAGCGACATAATGAGTGGTTAATGCAACGAGAGAAGCCATGCTTGTTTTTGTCGTATTGGCAAGATATCCCCATCGCATTTGACTATATTTCAAGCACATAAAGTATATACTCAAAGTCATGCTTGCGACCAAGCACAGTAATGGGCTATACATGAACATCAATCCAATCGACATTAAACCAACTACATACGTGTTGATTGTTAAATAGGCTGTACTGATAGGCGCATGAGATAAGCGTTCTGTGGCTTGCAAGCGATATAGGACATCCCCTGCTCGCCGATAAGTAAAAAACTTAAGTGGTAGCTGCATCAAATGATGAACAAGAGTTGAGTTTAGCCAAATTGAGAGTCGTGTTTCCAACTTGCGAAATATTCTACGCTGTGTATACAGAACAATCATCTGTATACCGGCTAGGCTCAGCATGATGTAAAAAAATGATTTTGAAATAGGTGGTGTATGTTTGACAAGATATTGATCAATAAAATATTTGGTAAAAATTGGTGGCATTAAAGGCATAAACGTTGTCAGCATCATGCAAATACACATCAACGAAAATGACATCCATTGCTCTTTAAATAAAGGCCATATTCTATTTATCCACGGCTTGGGTTTGGTGATTTTTTTAAATTGTTCATTCACATTCAAGTGAATAGATACCCCGGAGAAACATCGATTGAACGTATCTTCATCTAGCGTGACGGGGCCTCGTTTGGGGTCATTGATAAAGAAGTGATTTGCTTTTATTCCTTCGAGAACAACATAATGTTTACGATTCCAAAACAAAATAAACGGGGGCTTCATCTTCTGTGATAGGCCTTCTCGGCACACAGTGGCATGCATTCCAAAATGCTCTGCTGCTTTAACCAGATGGGGCACACTGACGCCATCTCTGGATGTCAAACACGTTGCTCGTAATTGTTCAAGAGGTATATAGCAACCATGGTATGCTAAAATGACGCCTAAAGCGGCAGCACCACAATCAACGGTTTCCATTTGCATGAAGAGGGGAGTTCTAACGCGTTTTAAGTACATCGGCTAAGTACTCTTCACCTGCTCTAATCATCAAAATATAGCTGAAACCGCACAGGCAACCGCGGCCCCTGTAGTTGTTACCGTTGTATTACTGCCGCCCCTCAGGTCAACGATGTCTTCAAGATCCAGGGCAGTAATCGATGGATCACTATATTGGGCTTGTTGAGTAATTTCTTTGTTTTTAGCGCACTGGTCTAAAAATTCTTTTGTTTTGTTTGACATTCGATTATCTTCCAATGATAAATAATTATATCGTAACATTGAACACAAACTTAATACAAGCTAGGATCAGCGTGCCAAGTGAAAACAGTTTCATCAAAATAGCAATTGTAGGGGGCGGACCCGCGGGAGTTTCCATTTGTCTGCAATTGATAGATGCATTAGATATATTACAATCCAAGCTTAAGATCGAAATCATCATTTTTGAAAAAAAATCAAATATGGGATTTGGCCTCCCATATGGTTTAACTGAAGATATATTTGGTATCAACTTGTCACGAGAATACATGGCACTGATGCCAGGCGAACATCAGCATTTTTCAAAATGGTTAACTGATTCACTTGCATGCTCAGTTGAGTTTCCCCCTCGACATTATTTCGGTAAATATGCTCATGAGCGATTGTACGCTGCGCAAAAAGCATTAAAACCCACACCCACACCAACTGAACCATCATTAAGTATCATCACCCAGACCGAACATGAAGTTTTAGATATACAACAAATCACGGAAAAAAAATATCAAATTCACGCGCACCACAAACAAGAAGAGATTTCGTATATCGCAAATTTTGTTATTTTGGCAACAGGGCATCTTCCTTCGACATTATTCTCACATCTTCATCACCTTCCTAACTATCAAGCCAACCCATGGAATATGTCAGCATATCAGACGATTAATCCCAACCACCATGTGGTTATCATTGGCACACACCTCACTGCCATTGATGTTGCTTTAAAACTAAATAGTCAAAACCATCGTGGTCAAATCACGATGGTTTCACGCTCAGGACTATTAAGTGCAGTTCGAGGGCAGCATCGTTCCAACCATATTCAACATTTAACTCAGCATAAGATTCAAAAATTGCTTAAACACAGCTGCTCATCAACCTGGTTGCATCAATTAATATGTCTATTTGAACAAGAGATGGTCCCTTATTTGCCTGCTGAAGAAAGGCTCTGGAATATGATAAACAAGATAAAAAAAATGTCTCCACTCCAACGTCTCAACATGGAGATACAACAAGCCCATCAACAGAATCACTGGCAAGGTATATTATCTTATTTTTACCAAATTATTTTCAAAATTTGGCCAAAATTTCATCTGGATGAGCAAACTCTTTTTTGGAGCAATAAACTTAATTTAATGTTCACCTTTTTATGCTCATTTCCTCTGCATCAAGCCCGTATTATTCAGTCTATGATGCATGATAAACGCTTGTTTATTCAAAGTGGATTAACAGATATTGAACCGCATGAATCCTATTTTAATCTGCAATTAGAACACAAAAAATCATTAAAAATAGATTATTTAATTCAAGCCACTGGATCCGGAGACCGGCCAGAAAAAATTCCGTTGTTGGCAAATATGCTTACACGACACCTGATTAAAAAACATCCTTTAAGCGGAATTAGTGTGGTCAATCATACGCACCAAGTGATTACTCAGAATGGAGAGAACAATCAACATTTGTATGCTCTTGGAGATTTGGTCAAAGGAACCTGTTTTCGAACCATTGAATTAGGGCAGATTGTTGAACAAGGCCGACTCATTACCCAAGATATTATTCGACAATTAGGGTCGGTAAACAGCTCCTAAACATAGCGCATAATCTTTTTCTCAAGCATCAGTACAATAAAACCATGAACCCCTTTAAGCACAAGACTTTCCTCTACAGCATAATAATTTGTAATATACGCTACAAGCTCATTTACAGTGCGAGAATTTGATTCCATGAAATTCCATATCATCATACCAGTCGCATTGATACGATAATAAATATTATCTTCAGGCCCCATCAAAATTAATTCGTTATCAACGCATGATGCACAGACTTCTGGGTGTTTAGATATTTTACGATCTAGAAGTAATTGATTCATAAAACGCGCTCCTTATGTTTGGGTCGAATACAAGATGCCGGTTGACCATCTTGATCCAAATACCCAAAATGACGCATCATTTCACCATGATTACAAATAATCCGATTAATTTGTTCAGGGCTGAGCATATTTTCCCAATCACCCACAATTCCCTTTCTAAAAAATCCCCCTGATAGAGGGCTGCTTTCTCGAAAACCAAATGACTGCTCATATTGTTTTAGCTTTTCAAATTGACTTTTTTCTAAAGCATTTAAAAGGATTGTTTCAGAAAAGGGCATTTTTAAAAAATGCAATGCTTTGTAAAATGTTGCAAATGGACTAACACTCATGTCTTCATATCGCAATACCAATAGTCTAATATCCTTCACAGATGTCCAACTTTTTACATGAGCTGACCATGAGGAGCAGATTTGTCTGACTTGTGACATTCGATTTGAAACGGAACCTCCCAAGCTCAAAAAAGGGCGATTCATCTGCAAAATCGCATCATCGATTGAGCAGTTCATGTGAGATGCGAAGGAAATAACTACATCCAACGGGTTGCGTATAAAATAAATAATCCCTAAGCTCGTATCAATGGGTACCAGTGGCGACGGATCATCAACTTGGTAAAACATATCATGAATTTTAAAATATTTTACCTCGGTTGATTGTTCCCCGTACCAACGATAAATCATCGGTCTTAAAGGCATTAGCTCACTATCAGTGAGCAACGTGCTATCAAATCCTAATGCATGGTCCATAAGCGATCGCGCAGCAGAACCTGTGCCAATAATACCTTGTGTGTTTAAATCAAGTTCTTGGTTTGATGCTTGCATCACATGGGTTAAAACAATTCTAAACCAGGTATTTCCTGATTTTGGGTAAGAAGCTAACCAGATGATTCCCTGCTTAAGCATCATGTTGGCTATCCTGTAATTGGGCAACAAAATTTCTCATATCGGGTAACGGAACGTTTAGCCAATTCATATCAATTAAATCCATCTCGATTTGGCCTGCTAAGCGGATGCAATGATCAAAATACAACTTATTTTTTTGTAACCCAGATATATAAGTCTTATTATAAAAATTTTTTCGTAAAAAATTTATTTTATCTCCACCCATCAAACAAATTGAACTTAATGCCCCATTCTTTTGTGGTTGTAATGCATACACTTTCTTGAGCAATAATGCTTCTTGATAAAATAATTTACTCATGGGGATATGATACTTTTTCAACTGAGGCCTTGTTGTTTGCAATCCTTGTATATCAATATTTAGTAAAGTCGCTGAATCAGACCATAAATCAATTTGACTTAATCCGGGAAAAACGACACCATCTTTATTAACAACACATAACCCATCTGCCAAGAAAAAGTATCCTTTTTGCACCATTGCTGCAAGAAGCGTTGATTTTCCAAATCCACTCTGACCAATATATGCAACTGCATAATCATCTACTTTGAGTACGCTACCATTCAGGACCAATAAATCACGTTGCATCAACAAGGCCGCTATGCACGGCCCCATGATAAACGTTATCAGAGTATCATCATCAATCCCTGAATGCGGATAAATAACAATACGCTCTCCATTGTCTACTTGAAAACGCGCGATACCAGGGATATTAAGCCACAACTGATGGGGGTTGATTTGGTAAAACAACCCACGCTCTATACTATTGCTTAACCCGGTTGGAGATACCTCTCCATAGTGAATTTCCACATCCGCTTTAGATGTGAATGCACATTTTTCTGATACAGCATAGCCAGGTATATTGAATACACTGCTGATTGATAAACCATAAGCTTGTAATTCAAACATCACTCATACTCAAAACATAAGTTGGCTTCAGCAGTGATTGAGGACGCAATTGTCCATGCGTCATAAATCCAATTAAAATAATCTGGCGTTTTTGCTGAGCCGACTTTAATGTCTCTAAATCCTTGATGAATATAGATGATTTTCATGTAAATCGTAACAAAATCCAATATAGCCTTCAAATTAATCACTGGAATAGCAGATTTTTCGCATATTTCTTTGTGTCGATTATAACGTTGCCAAAACTGAATATCCTCTAAATGCTCGGACAGGATATTTCGCTTTATTTTTAATCGGTCATCTTCTAATTGTTGATTGAGCAGAAACACGAACATTAAAATCCATGAAAGCACTTCCTCATGTTGATCAAAACAGCCTAAAGCAGCATCACTTTCAAAATAGAATCTTATGGCAGGTAAATATGTTTTAATGCGTTTGTATGTGATATTACTCAAGCAAGTGTAATGTAGCATCCAAGGATATAAAGTCTGTAAAACAGGATGATGTTGCAGATATTGGTATAATTGATTTGGGAAATAAAGAGAATTTTGCTCAATATAAAGTAAATAATGCTGATGATCCTCTAGTAAAATACTTGGATCGATCACTCGGGTTGACAATTTCAAGAATTGAGCCAGTTCAGAAACAATCCGATATTGGTATGGTTTATGATAACGCAAGAATAGAATTTTTTTTTCAATTTCTGGTAGCCACTCTTCATCAACTGGAAACGGAGTACTATCCATTTCATCAACTAAAGATGCAATAAACTTAGTATATGGTAGTTTATACACATTCTTAGATAATGATTCTTGATGCTTTTTTGTATAATCAGCCAATATATCTGCCTGCACATATTGTAGAGCCTGAATAGCATCCATGCGTTTAAGATCAATGAAACCATGTTGTTCTATCCATACTAATAATTTTGAGTAATCCTCCGCATTTGTTGACTTCATTTGCTTTAACTCCTTTACTAAAGCGCGGTTTGGATAAAATTTCGCTTTAAACAAAGTGATTAACGATTGCATGGTGTTAGAGTCGATAATCCCATCACGATGGGCGTGCTCGAGCGTTTCACGAATATTCACCATCGCATCATTGATTGGTAATAACCCATCTTTGTAACCATAATGTATTACGGCTACTTCATCATCATCTGTAAGTTGCTGAGATGCATAGGCTTGAAAAATTTTTCCAATACCTATCATGCCGTAAGCATGCAGTTCTGCAGCACGAAGTGCGCCCATACTTGCCGCACCATAAACTTTGATGCCAGAATCGATTGCTAGCATAATTTCTTTATGCCAAACTGCTGGAACCTGCTCATACAATCCATCAATCAAGATGATTCTCTTTGGTGCAAGTCTTAATAAGCGCACCAAATCGCCACACTGTATTGGTGGATGGTAATGAGCTTGCCATAAATGGCTTTGGGCAGTCATTAAATCAAGCGTAGGGCCTAAGAAAACATGTGTGCTGTTCATGTTAGGATACTCTAGATAGTGGGCATGAAAAACAGGTTCCATGCAAATACCGTAACCCGGGAACCATCACATGCACAACGGGAATATCAAGATTTTCTCTTGTATGGTTATACATGATCACTTGTTCAAAGCCGTGTGTTTTTAATATCTCAAGCAAATTACTTAAACATTGTGAAAAAGAAAAATTCTGCGGAATGCTTGTCTCAACAAAAGGGATTTTACCCAACCTGGTTTTCGCAAAAACCTGATCAAAATCCCCTCTAACACGTTTTATTTTTTCATAAACGCGCGGTGTTTGATCATCTCTAGAACCAGAAATAATGGTTAAACGCGCCTGAATCGCCTCCGTTATCGCGCGAGACAAAGCCACGGTGCTTGAAAAATGAGCTCCACTGCCCATCATCATACCCACATTACGAATTTCATCGGCATTATGTAAAATGGTTAGATAGGCAGGGATGTTCATTTTCGTACGAATATCCCAAACTTCTAAATATAGATTGCTGTGTCTAATGTTAGATATCAATTTTAATAAATGAGGTGAGGTTATTGTTGACAAGTCAACCTGACTATAATTTGAAACAAATAAATGTTCTGCCGTAAAATCTCGCTCTAATACTTCAAATAATCCATGACAAATGGCTTCTTCAAGCGTGTTACCTGAAGCAAGACCATTTGTTGTAGGGGGAAAATAACGATAACCAGGATAAAAAACGGTTGTGTTGACATAAAATGTCGTATAAGGAAAGTATACTTCTTCTCCAGAAATCAAATCCAGCCCTTTTCCCCATGGAATTTCAAGTGACTCAATGTCACCCCATTCAAAGGGTCCATGATTGATATGGGGATGGAGCTTAAGCATGGGATACTTATTTTTAAGATGCTTATAAGCTCCAAATAATGCGGGTTTAGTCATACGCTCGCAATGCCATCCTTCAATAGACTCCATCATGGCAGAAACTTTAGCCAATTCATCAGTCATGCCTTTACCTTGGGCTGAAGTCAAAAGTTTGGCCCCCGGTCTAATCGCAACATAGGTTGGTATTTGAATATCATCTAATCCAGTGATATTTGCAACGCGTGTAATACCAAATTTATTCCACAAAAGTGGTTCTATTTTAGCTAAAGTTTGCTCTGCGGTTATGGCACGCCATGTTCCGCCTAAATCTAACATTTTATTCGCCTGCATTTCTAAGAGCACTTCCAAAAAAAAACTCAGGGGTATAAGCCTGCGTTTTATGTTTAAACCAATCAAATTGCATACCTGGGATGATAACGTGGACTACAGGAATACCAAGGTCTGAACGAGTATGATCATAAACAATCACTTGATTAAAGCCCTGTTTGTTTAATCTTTGCAGCAATTCGTCAATGCACGATTTAAAATTCTCTGGAACAGGTTTTTCTATAAATGGAATTGAGTTAAACTTAAACAAGTCTAAATTTTTTGGTTTCAGTTTGGTAAATTTTCTTTTAAAGATATAACTACTTGGAAAAATATCATCTCTTGAGCCAGAAATCATGGTTAACCTGCATTGAATCGCCTCCGTTATCGCACGTGATAAAGCAACAACACTTGATAAATGAGCCCCTGAGCCCATAAAAAAATCGAGTTCGCGCATCTCTCTTAAATCAAACAAAACCGCACTGTAAGTCGGCACACCATTTTCAGAAGTCATGTCACAAATTTTAAATTTTACTGTGTCATGTGAAATTTTCTTTAAAAGAGTTTTAATGTGAGTCGCAGTTATCGTTGATTCATCAACATACCGTGGTGGAGTTAATTTAGACACCATACAACTGTGTCGCTCAATAACCTCAAAAATTCCATGGCAAATTGCCTCATTCATTGAGTTCCCTGAAGCCAAGCCATTAGATGAGGCAGGAAAACAACCCAAACGATTTGTGCTTAAAGCGAGCGAGTCAAGATCAATCAAAGAACTCGGAAAATAAATTTCTCGTCCACTATTGAGTTCAATCCCAGAAGCCCATGATATCTGCTGGTTACAAAGTGATTCAGAATCAATGTTATAACTGCCATTGATTAATTTTTCCAGTTCAACCAAGTGATATTGATTTTTGACTTCGCGATATGAACCAAATAAGTTAGGTGATGTTATATGCTCTGCATGCCAGCTTTCAATTGATTCCATAATGGCCGAGATTTTAGCGAGATCATGGGTGATTCCTTTTCCCTGTGCCGTGGTTAAAATTTTAGAATCAGGTCGAATGGCAATATATGTTGGAATGCCGAGGTCATCTAAACCAGTGATATTGGCTACGCGACTGATACCAAATTTGTCCCACAGCATGGGTATAATTTTATCCAAAGTTTCTTGAGGACTGATTGTTCGGTATGTTCCCCCTAAGTCAAGCATAATCTATCCATTCCTCCAGGCAACATACACAAACAAACGTTTCAGCAACTATACAAAATTATAAACCAAACCAAACATGATACTATTAAGTGTTGGATTTTGAGCAGACACAACGCTTGATATGCCTGCCGTTGCTTGAGGATTTGCAAAGGCACCTGTAACCTTTGAAGCATAAGAATTATTTCCAAAAACATGCATGTAGGCCAACGAAAATCCAATATGATCATTGAAATTATAAATACCACCCACTTTAATTTCAGGTAAGACATTTGTAGAGTCTTGGTAGATGGAATTAGTTGATACATAGTCTCTTACGCCAATACCATTTCTAAACAACGCATATCCCTTACTGTGTCTGTTTTCTGCCAATGCCCCGGCCTTTACAAACAAACGATATTTATCTACGTCGTAACTTAAGCCAATCAATATATCCAGGCCATAAAGATAACCATTATTCGTTATCGTCAGCGCACCACTTGGAATCGTACCGTATGAATATGATGACGTGCTACCATAATATCCCCAACCAAGCTCTGCGGTATACCCCACATGATTTTGGTATAGATGAGTTAACCCAAATCCTCCGCGTCCACCCCAATGTTGAAAATGGGTACTTGGTGGTCTATCAAAAACTGTTGCAGATTTTATTGTGTTCCAAGTGGCAGATGCCTCGCCAATGGCGAAAGGCACAAAATAATCCTGACTTGAAGATACATCGCCCATCCCGCCAGCATGTGCGGCTTCCACAGCACAACCCATTAAAAACATAGAAAATACCAATTTTTTCATTTTAAAACTCCATTTTTTATGATTTAGTCATGTTTATTCAATTACAATTGTCAATCGACATTAAATTATTTAAGATGAACCTCATCTATTCCCGCACAGTAACTATAACTTTTTTATTTCGGAAACTCTATGGATAATCTTCATGTATTTTTGGGTCCCTCTCTTGATCTGAATACAGCCAAAAAAATCTTGCCGCAGGCCTGCTACCATCCACCTATTCAATGCGGTGACATCATTCGATTATTAAGATTAAACCCCGATAAAATAGTCATTATTGATGGGCTATATGAAACCACACCTGCAGTTTGGCATAAAGAAATTCTCTGGGCGCTTGAAAAAAATATTGAAGTTTGGGGCGCTGCCAGTATGGGCGCTTTACGAGCGGCAGAATTATTTAATTTCGGCATGCACGGTTTTGGTGAAGTATTCGAAGATTTTAAAACAGGAAAGCTCAGCGATGATGATGAAGTCGCTGTCTTACATCTTCATCAAGACAAACAATTCACAGCGATTAATGATGCGATGGTTAATATTAGAACAACATGCGAGATGGCTTTTTCAAAAGGCATTTTAACGCATGATGCAAAAAATACATTACTTGATTACTGTAAGTCACAGTTTTACGCATATCGTTCCTTAAAAAAAGCCATTCAACATGTTTCAAAAATCAATGCTTCTCAGTATGCAATGTTCTCAATATGGTTGGACGAAAACGGGTTAATTGATGTTAAAAGAAGAGATGCATTGTTATTGCTCGAGCATCTTCATGCATCCCCCCCTATAAATGTAAAAAAAATAACGCCCTCCAACGCCACCAATGTCATGACCTGCTTTTTAAGAGAGCTTGTTCTCTTTACAAACACAACTCCTTTTGCACATGATGCCGATTGGTTACCTCAAATTGAAAAAGACATTCAATCTTTACATCATCAGTCACCACTCGAGTATATGTTGCTTGCAGAAGTGGTTTCTTTCGCACAAAGATTAGCCATTTTCTTGCGTGAAGATAAATTGTCCATTCAATATTCTGCAATCACTGATTACATTAAAATGAACCAACTTTATTCACCAGCAGACGATTTTATGATTTATAAAAATCATACCCATCTATCTGACCTGTATTTGCTCATATGTCAATCTGTGTGTCTGTCACATTTAACTCAAGAAATTTTAGATCAATACCTACCAATTATCGCCCATTATTACGCACTGCCAAAAGAAATAGCTAATAAATCTCAAAAAGTACTGCAAATCATACTGGTCCTGATATTTTCAATTAACCAACAGGTTAAAGAAAGCGGTTTGATGATTTCACCAAGCCATTTTAAACATCATCTGAAGCAATTAAAAAATTGGCGTGGTTATAGTCAAACTCAATTTAAACACTGGCTTTCTAACCCAACTGTTAATCGCTCGCTTTTTACTTCATTTTTACAAACCTATCTCAGAACCTCTTCTGTTTATTTGTTGTCCAATATGAGGGTAGATTATCATCAATGGATCTACGATGCCTATGCTATTGTATAGGCTCTGGTTTGTTGTTTCGCAATCCAAATGAAAATCGGTTCCATATTCTTTCATGGAAATAAAAAAAACCAATTTTAGATATAAATTCGAATAAACCAATATAAAGGCTTATCGCTAGTTTATGTGTAAAAACAAAGCTAATCATAATAGTGGATAGTGTGCCAAATACACGCCAGCTTATTGCTTTGATTATACTACGTACACGGGAGTCTTGCATCATTGAGCCTGGTTGTAAAATGAAGGGCTTTTTACGATAATCGAATTCATATAAAAAAGAAATGCTTCTATGGCTCGACCAGGGCTGTCCCATCAAAATAATTATTCAATAATAAATTGAAATGATGGACACTCGACTTTATGATTTAAAAAAATCTACTACGACATTCGCAGAAGCCATCGTGTCATTGTATCCCAGTTCAATTAAATCTTTTGTAAATTTACTTTCAAATAACAAGAAGCTAAGTAAATCACCTGAATGGCTTTGAGCACCCATTAGGTTGAGCAACATGCGCAGCAGTGCTGGCATTACTTGGTAGTCGGCCTGGGCTATTTTGGCAATATCAACGCTGGGACGCAAATGCAATGTGTGGATTGGCCGCCAAGGTGCACTGCGTTTTTTCCACATGGAAAGTAAGCGAACGATTTCATTCATTCGATTTACCAGCTCAATATCTCTATCCAAGTTATCTAAAAAAACCCCGTTAAGCATGCTACCCAGTACGTGGGCAAACCCAATATCTTTCGAACTTAATTTTTCATTGCTCTTGGTGTCATGTAATTGCCTGGTTCCTAAAATTAATACTTTCTCAACTTGAAATCGTAATGCACCGCGCAAGGGGGAGATCAGCCCCATACTCCCATCACCATAATGTGCACCGGCAATTTTAATGGTTGGAAAGAAAAGCGGTAAGGCTGTGGATGCTAAAATGTGTTCTCGACTCATGCCGACACGTTGACTAATGTGACGAGGATAATCCCAATCCTCAAAATGAGGTTTATTATGTTGATAAAAAGAAACCGTTTTTTGGGTTTCATAGCAATGGCTGATCACCTCCATGGTTTCTAGTTTATTTTCTTGAATGTTAATTTTTATTTTTTCAAAATTAATATGATCGCTGATAAAACTGTGAAGGGGGAGGGTATCCAATAAGTGCGTTGGTTGAGGCCCCTTGACAAAGACATGAGTCAAATTTCGCAACAGTGATTTGCTGAGGTCATAACTCTTTGCGTTAAATATTTGATCGCAGTGAATTTTTTGCCATAAATTTTCCATTTTTTCAACAGCCAATGGAAAATCATCGGCACTTTCCGCCAAAATGGCCGCATTGATACTGCCAACACTGACGCCGCTTATCAGAGAAAAAGGAAGATTTTTCGTATCAAGAATTTGGCTAACTGCTTTCAAAACGCCTGCTTGGTAAGCACCCCGTGCACCACCGCCAGCAAGATAAATCCCCAATTTAGCCATGATGAAGTCGATACATAATATCCAAGGATAATTAAAATATAGTGGAGAGCGGCAACGAGATCAAGAACTCTTGGGGTATTAGAATAGCTGTTGACTATTCATCTTATCAACTTTACTGGTCTCCTCATTTGCTTCTATTGTGGAGGTATTTCCATTTGCTTCGTTTGAGTGATTTATCATTGTTTGCTTTTCGTTTGCATCCATATCGGTGTGATTATTCTTTGTCCCTCCAACAATCGCCTCATTCGCTTCTATGAACTGAGAGTGTCGGCCCTGTGTTGCATTTAAGCTTGTGATTATTTTAGTGGGGGAATTAACTTCTGCTGATGTTGAATTAGATATTGGGGTTGACACTGATTTAGTTTCAACTGGTTGTTCATCGGTGCTCTTCTTGCCAAATAGCCCCCTGTATAACCTTGCGAAGAATGATTGGATAGAACCGACTACTGCGCGGGATATATCCTTGAACCATTGAACCCATGTTCTTGGTTGATCTGGGTCGGTTTTTGGGGCTTCATCCACTAATGACATATCGTCGAGTTCTTCCTCGCCGTCTGATGTGACCAAATCATTATGGGCCAGGAGTAGCTCTTGAACCGTTTCAGATAAAACCAAGGGAGGAAGTTTGTTGATTACCAATAGATCAAGAAGATTAGCCCCATTATGACCAACAATCTGCGACTCGCGCAGTTGTCTTTGAACCGTATCCCAAAATGGGGTCATTTTTTCGACATGGGTTCTGAAAATTTCATGAATAGCATCTATATCTACGCTGTTTTTCTTCAATTCTTCTTGAATGTTTGGTTCTATTGCTTTCCACGCTTCGTTTGACTCGTGTATCCATTTGGCAAAAATGGTTTGGAGTGTCTCGTGATCTGCTGTCGCGACAGAAGGTAACAGCTTGTCATAAAATGCTTCGCTTAGTTGGTTTTTATATGCTCCCCATGTCCATTGTATAAGTCGATCGCGTTGATTTCGGACTGCCAATTGGTCAAGATACTCCTGGATGGCAGCACGTGGAGCTTTGCCTGCTTCATCATTTGCACCCTCTATCGCACCAATGATTGATTTAGGCTCCCGATCTTTGTCCAATAGCAGTGTTGTGTTTCCTGGTTGACCAATTCGAGCACTGCGGCCAAGAATTTGCCCTAAATCACGGGTATCCTTGGGTATGAAGGTCACGATCGTATGTAAACCGAGCGTTTTAGCATCCCCCTTTAGAATAATATCAACGCCTCGGGATACTTTGTTGGTTGAAACCGTGATCCAATCAGGGTTGCCCGCGCGATCAATCATCTTGCGATCGGCTGCGTCATCTGTTTCACTATTAATTTGTTGTAAATAGGGGTCGTTTGGAAAACTTTTATTTAAAGCTTCAAATATTTTTTTACACTCTGCGTCATTTTCCGTAATAAGCAGAATAGGTTGGTTTTGAGCACGCGCTGATATAATTTTTTGGATTAACGCTTCAAACTGTCGCGTTTCATTATCCGCAATTTCTATTTCATCTATGCGCATTGACTCTTGATTTCGCGGTACAAAGAGATCAATCATTTCACCGCGACCATGTAATGCACGTGCTTCTGCTCGCTCAATCTCACTGCCCGCCGTTCCCGTAACACAAATCATAGATCCATAATCTTTGAGCGGGTCGTATGGGGTTGATGAGATAACGATTTTTTTCTCATCGGGGATATAGAATGGATAATGGCATGCTTGCAGCTGTTTTTTTAATGACTCACTGACTTTTTTCTGTTTTTTTGAATGCGATTTTTCACAATCAATTTGTTTTTCGAGCATGAGTTGATGTTGTGCTTGCAAACATTGATGCACCCCTGCGGATAATTTAGAATTTTTTGCAACACGATTATTGGCTAAGAGGCGTGTTTCACTCGAATGGATTGTTGTTCCTTTTGGGGTTGTTACGGTTTGGTCAATTTCAATGATATAGTGTTCAAGATAAACCTGCTCTTTTGCAACCAGGGCAGATGTTTGCCATGTTTCAATCTGTGAAGAAGGCAAGCTATTTAATCGTTGTATTTGTTCTTTGTTTAATTTGCCACGTGCGTAGCTTAAAAAGTGTTCACGAGCAAGATCTGCATTTGTATAATAGAGCGCATTAGGTGTTGTTTTATTGCCATTCGGTAAAATAATTTCTGGTTGATTGTAATATAGCATCAATGTTCGATAGATCCACGGCATGTTGCGGATCCGTTCGTCACTGGCACGAGATTCGTTGATGCGAACGCGGGCCATATCAAACAGTTTGTCGGCTTCGTCCTTTGATAAATGTCGACATGCTTGATCTGGATCAAATGTTCTGTTTATTTCACCGTTGGTTCTGGCGTGGTTTCTAAAAGCCGATAAATTAAAAGGGTCAGATACATTTCTACCCTTGACTTTGTAATCAACCGGTTTGGTTTGTGCATAAATTAAGTTAGTCTGGTAACCAAGCATCTTGTAATAGGATCGAGAAGCAAAATAATCACGCGCGGCCAATTGCATATCGCTTGTTTCCAAGTCAACCGTTTTATTTCTGGCTAATTGACAAGCATCGATGACCATCATGATCCGTGATTTACCTTCTCCCGTTTCAATTTGGCTGGTGACAAATTTTCCTGATTCTAAGGTTGCCAGAATGGCTACATACTGAGTGGTGTTGATTTCCATGGAGCTGCCAGGTTTGTAATGCCCATTTTCATCTAGGGTATCTTGGCCTTTGGCGTGATGTAACAATTCAGCAGCAACAGCGACCAGTTGTATATTCGACAGAGTAGGGTTTTGTTGATGAAACAGGCGCAATAGTTCATCCGTGGATTTTTCTTGCATTTCTTTCTTTATCTGGGCAAATTCATCAAAATAATTCGCTGCAAGTTGAGGTGCATGGGGTGATGAAGCGGATATCTTGCTCCATTGTTCCTTGGCTTTGCCAACATCAAATTCATTGGCTTGTTCACGATGGCTTGGGTTTAAACGATAATCCTTGAGCGAGTCCTTTAGCGATTTTCCTTTTTTTTGAAAACTTTCATGCCATTTTAAAACGTCTTGTAAGCTTGGGTAGGGCGGTTTTTGATAGATTTTATCTAAATCATCAGATATCTCGGTTTTGCTATAAAGAGCGCAAAAGGATTTAAAATCAGGAAGATTATAGCCCCTATCATCATCAATGATTTCGATGGCGACCTTTAATAATTTGAGGCGAACTTCTTCGTTAACCGCTTGTAAATATTCTATTAATGCCAATAAGTCATGCGGTGTTAACTGCCCCTCGCTATTGAATTGAATACAAAGCGATAGGACTGCATTCTCATCATCCAATTCGTTGAATGTGTGTTCCAAGGTAGATATAAAATTGTCCAAATAAGACAGCATCGGTTCATGTTTAGTAACGTCGTAGTCTGCCAGGTAGCTATCGTATAAAGCCAAGAGAGGTTTGCGACAACCTCGATATTTTTGAACGATGTCATTGAAGGTTTTAAAAAAAGCAGTGATCACTGCTGTGTAAGAAAGTTGTTCACCTTGTTTTTCGATTAGTTTATTTTGAACGATGTCGATATTTTTTTTCAGTTCTTTAATTGCTTGCTCAGGTGACTGGCGCTGACTATTCGGCTTAGTAGCGTCTCCTAAATTAACCCGTTTTGTTTGAGGCTGTCTTATGCTGGCTACACTATTTGCTAGTCGATTGACCCCAGATAAAAACCCCGCGCTTAAAGAACTAATAAAGCGATTGTTTGTTGGAGCAGGCCGGGACACTTCAGTTGCTGCAGAGTTACCAGAGCCATTCGTAAGGTTATCTTGAGATGATCCAGACCTATCTGGGGCTGCTAAAGCTTTAGTTAGATCATTGTAGTGCGTTCTGATAGCATCATACATACCATGTTGCGGCAACTTATTAACTAATTCTTCGATTTGTTCATGATTTGGGGTATCTTGGTCTATTGCCCCAGTTAATTCATTTAATACATTTCTTTGTTGTTGTAATTTGGTCCATTCTTTGGTTTTTACCTCTGGCTTGTCTAATGTATCCTGACTTGTTTTTAATAAAGTTTTGATCACCCGAGGTGTATAATCGATGAGCGGGATAATTCGACCCGGCATGTGTTGGATGTCGGGAATCAAGGTTTCCATATAAATGCGTATTTTTTCAGCTAGATTTTGACTGGCAATCTCATCACCGGTTGCTTGTTTAGTGAAAGATAGAAACGGATCGATGTTTTTCTTTCTTTTGATGCAATCCAGCATTTTCATCAATGGATGGTCAGTATTGAGGGGGATTTTTTTATCAAACAAGCTGTCAGTTGAGTTTAAGCGGGCAATGAATTGATCTTTTTCCATGTTGCTTAAACGACTGGTGATATCGATCAATCGATCAAGCAACGCGTCGACGTTGTTATTCTCCGGTGGAAACTTTAGCAAAATATCTTGTATTGGTTCTCGCAAGCTTTCATTGAAATTCTGATTGATCCTGGCAAGCAGTGGCGCAGTTAATGATCGGCGATGATAGTTTTCGAAGAAATTGTCCGGAAAGTAATCTTTCAATTTTATTTGGTTCTGGGGAAAGATCATGTTTTGTAATTGAGTGACCACAGGCACCTTGCTGAATGCCACTTGCTCTTGCAAGTACATGAGGTTTTCTGGGGTTAAAGGCACTTTTTTACCATCAAAGCTGAAGGATGCTGTCTCCAATAGGGCAAATGCTTCTTTGATTCTAGTTTTTCGCTTAAATTGTTCGATTTTGGCTCCAATTTCATACAATTCGACACTTATTTCTCGGATTTCCTGATCATTGTGATTATCTGTTAATGGTTTTTTGATGATATTTTGATAGTTTTGGGTGAGCTGACCAGGCGAGAACTTCTTAGCTGAGATAGTTCCAATGTCTTTTGTTGTCAGTTGAAATAGGTTTATTAGGGGAACATAATTGTAGATATTTATTTCACCATCAGTCTCTAAAAACCCCCGGTCACACATTTCCGCTGTGTTTAAATATTCACTTAGGGCGTTTTTCACGGGCGTTTTAGCTGACAGCGCTCGCTTAAGATAAGGGTCTAGGCCGTAATAAAGCTGATTTCCACGACGGCTACTAAGGGTTTGCAACTGATCCATGATAGCGCTCCATGGCCGTGCATTCGCTATGGTCTGGTTTAAATCCTCCCTTAAGTGCATAAGAATTAAATACAAGCTACATAGCGGGGGAAGTTTTTCTAATGTATATAACGCATCTACCAACCCATCTAGAACTTTTTCCCGGCTGGCTAATTGGAAAGGTCCCACTGCTATCCCCTGCTCTTTTTCTAATCGAACAATAATTTCATCTAGAGATCTCATTGCCTCATTCATTGATGGAATGGCTTTCACCGTTTCCACACCTGTCGTTGCTGAGGCAATCAGAGGATATAGACTGAGCTTTATAGTATTTGGCAAGGAACTTTTATCAATTTTTTTTTGTGCATCCCGGTAAAACTCAAGCGGTAACTGGCCATGCTTTTCTTGAGAGGCAACGAATCGAAAGAAATCTTGTTTGATTTTGGCCTCATCCCCACTAATTTCCTTAAAGTGCTGAGGAACGGTGAAATTACCCTCGTCATCAGTGTGCTCGGTGTCTATATTCATTTCTTTTGTTACAAAAGCAAATTTTTTTTCTGATTGCTTTATTTTGATCACACCCCGACTGTCCCAATCAAGCAGCGGCAATTCTGCCCATTGTTGGGCCAAATTGTTGGCGCTTGTGTCTTGTAAAATGGCAATCATGCGTGATAAAACAGTCGGCATCGATCCGGCATTTTTTATTTCACAGGTTGTTGGCAGGGTTAAGGGGGTACCATTGGTGGTTTTAAAGTTACCCAGTTTCTCCTTGAATGCTTTGAACGCATCAACCAACGAAATTAAATCTACATCATCTTGTGTGTTCGTATGTTGTTTAAATAGTTCATCCCACCAAATTTTTTCGTTTTCAGTAAAGCCTGGGATGGTTTCCAGCGCTTCAATCAAGTCGGGTTTTATCCAATCTTCGTAGCGTTTATTTTTTGAAAAGATAGTTTGGTGGATCAATTGAAACTGTTCTGGATTCTTTTCAGCTAACGTCAAGAGAGCCTGTAATCCAGGATTTCCAGCAGGAACGGCAAGTGGTACGAGTGCGATTAAATCGAGTGTTGGTTCAATTATTAATAGTCTTTGGATGGCATTTTTTATTGCTGGATTTTCGTTGAATGATAGTAACTTCTGAAATGGTGCAGTTAAAACAGGCGGTGTAAGACTTCGTCTCTTGCCTACCAATCGAAAAGTCAATTCATCAATTTCATTATATGCGTTATCTGATAATGCCCCTTTTATACCATATAACTCACTAAATAATTCTATCTTAAAACACTTGATTAGGAGATAATTTCTACGATCCTCATCGCTAAGTCGACTATCATTTTCAAAGAAGACAGGCATCCGGTCGTTATCACGCCCGGTGTATCTCGCATTTTCTAGATTCCATTTAAATGCTTCCGTGTGGAATTGCTCTTGATAAAAACTAAGTTGTACTAAATCGTCTAGTGCCGCTTCAGATAGCGAGAGCATCTGTGGCAAGTAATTTTTAAACGTTTGGTGAGCTGCCCGATCATATGGTTCTTGTTTGCTAAGTCTGTTCCATGCATTAACAATAGGATGATTTTCACTGAGTGACTCCAAGGTGTTCAAGAATAAATGATGAGGGAGGTTAGAAGGCGTCTTGGGATTTGAAAGTTTGACTGCCAATGGGTTGCTATCATGCTGCATTATAAGCTTTTCATCATAACGAATTTCTATTAAATTACCTTCTGTTTTCTTATAAAAACCAGCGGGCAACTGGTCTAAATCAAATCCATTTGGGAATGCGTCTAAATGGCTTAGTAATACTTGAGCGGCCTTGATACTGATTTTTACTTCTGGTTTATTTGTGAGGGCATCCTTGATTCCAAATAAATTCAGATATATCCTAATTTGGTCAGAACTTAAAGATACAGGATGTTTATAAGCGCAACACTTTATCGGGTCCATTTGCTCAAAAGTGACATAGTTGGCTGAAGTTTTCGACCATATCGTTGTACCCAGAAGACCTATAGGACAACACGGATCATCTATTCCACTGTTCCCTTTGGACCCCTCTCTTGAATAGTCCTCCTCTTGTTCTTGTTCTTGTTCTT
The DNA here is from genome assembly GCA_027449905.1 of Legionellales bacterium. Taxonomy (GTDB): domain Bacteria; phylum Pseudomonadota; class Gammaproteobacteria; order Legionellales; family Legionellaceae; genus DAIDKT01. Next base: position 22,798 of record DAIDKT010000007.1, on the reverse strand, counting down.
GTTCTTGTTCTTGTTCCTCCTCGTGTTCAACCTCCGCGGTCCCCATCCCTGTTTTATGTATCTTTGTTCTGGTTCTAATGGGTAATTCTGTGGTGGACGGTGTGCTGGTGAGGGTGTCTATTTTGGCAACATTAATTATTTTTTGAGCGATGCGATCTGAGGTGACTTCATCAATTGTTCGTTGATAGGTTGAGTGTATCCATTGTTCCGGGAGATCGACCCCGATCGAAACTTGGTTTTCCTCTGTTGAAATATAATCGACCAACTGTACTATCTGTGACTCATCGGTTAGATAATTATTGAGTTTGATGGTGATGGTGTTCGATTTTGAAGCTTTGGTCAATAAGTGCTCTAATTGCGTTAATGTTGTCACCGAATTATTTAATACAGTCTTGCTGTCAGGAACAGTTAACTCCAGTGTTTCACAGGGTAATCGTGGGTCGGTTTCAAGGTAGCTGAGGAGTCCTGCTAAGGCGACGTCATCAAAACAAACAATTTCTAACGCAGGGACCACGGTTTTTGCGGCTTCATAGCGTTGCTGAATTTGTTGTAAAAAATCTTGGTAATCATCGCTGCCAAGCGGCGGAGAGGGTAAATCCTGGCCAGGAAAAACGACTCGGGGTTGCTCAAGGTTAAATTCAGAGAGCTTTTCCCGCACAAAATCATGTAATTGTTTAGATTCTTTTGGGCTTTGCATATGGTATACGCATGATGATTTGTTTATATAATTATAAACTATATTTGGAGAATATGTAATCCAAATGATCACATATTCCAAATGTGAAACATCAATTTCAGACCTTAGGCGGTATTAACAACTTTATCTGATGCTGGCTGATGCTGGTCCGATGATTTATCTTCCTTGTTAAAAGGTGACTTAAAAAATCCTGGTTGGATACTGTTTGCTAATGTGACGAATTTTTTCTCGTGTTTCTTGGTTTGCGGTTGATCAGGTAATTCTTGTATTTTGTCAATATCAACATTGAGCCATCGTTCAACGAGATTTTCAACGTTTAAACGCTCAGCAAAACAATAAATACTCAACGAGGCAATCCCAATGCTGATGCTTACCAGGAGAACAGGCCAGGTTGTCGTGGTTAAGCTGGCTGAGAGAAAAGCGCTGAGTAACGCCATGGCCAGGGTTTGTCCTGCAAAAAATCCGCATGCAAAGTAGAGTAAACCAGCTAGTATTACCATTAAAGCTTTGGCGATTTTTAAATAATATTGTTCGTGAACCCGTTGATATTCTGATGTATAGATTGGTCTCACTTGTTGTAACTGGCATTCACAAATTAAGAGCATCTGGTACAGTCGCAATAATTGCTCATGTTCTTCGTTCTTGTGAGCACCGGGTGGTGCTTGCGTGTTTTCAAGTATTTCCTGCAATGTATGTTTTATTTTTTTTCTGAGACTTTCAATCAACTTCGACTGTTCAAGAAAAATATCGAGGGTTTTTTTTGATTGGTAGAGTGGCAGATTTAAGTTTTTGGAAATTTCATCAAAATCAAAGCCATAGAAGAAGATCACCGGGATAATCGCCATCGTAAATCCGATAATAAAAATTGACCAATACGGGATGCCAATAAATAAATTTAAAATCGAGGCAAAGCTATCAAATCCTTCACAAATGCTGGCAATGGTTCCGGCCATCGCGATGCATCCCAAGCCTATGAACCCCCACCAGGTTGCCGGCTCTTCGGTGGGAACTGCTATCTTGTTATAACTCCGATACAAGTCCTGCAACAAAGCGAGGCGAACAGATTCGCAAAGAAAACGGTTGGGATCAAGTAAAGATGCTATCTCGTTATCCGGGGCATTCATTGATAGGACGCGAATAACATTTGCCCAAGAGATGTCTGGATCTTCATCTTGAGTAAGCCAACCTTGGATTATTGAACGCAGCTTATTATTTTCATCAAGTCCTTGCACCAACGTTTTGGTTTTTGTCGAAAGTTTGATTGGTTTCATTATGAACTTCATATGGGTTATTGAGGCAGTGGTTGAGTCAGCCAGTTTAAGATCAATGCAACCCTATCTCCGATAATTTTGTCAAATTGTACAATATTTAGATCAAAATAACAATGAGAGTAAAGACCGTGGTGACGGTCCCAACATCCCTTAGTATTTTAAGGTTTATTCGGTATAATGTAAGTTTGTCAAGGTATTGAGTTGATTATGTATCCTGCAACTGAGCGCAAACCGCTGGCGGATTTTACTGAAAAGGCTTATCTAGATTACTCTATGTATGTCATCTTAGATCGCGCCTTACCGCATATTGCCGATGGATTTAAACCGGTGCAACGGCGAATTGTTTATGCCATGTCAGAATTGGGGCTTAAAGTTACCGCCAAGCATAAAAAATCAGCTCGTACGGTCGGGGATGTGCTTGGTAAATTTCATCCACACGGTGATAGTGCTTGTTATGAAGCCATGGTCTTGATGGCACAACCATTTTCTTATCGTTATCCTTTTGTAGATGGACAAGGTAACTGGGGCTCGCCAGATGATCCCAAATCATTTGCGGCAATGCGTTACACAGAAGCGCGTTTGTCAGCTTATGCGGAATTATTGTTATCCGAGTTACAACAAGGGACCGTTGCGTGGGTTGATAATTTTGATGCAACCTTGCAAGAACCCGCTTTATTACCGGCGCGTTTACCCAATGTCTTATTGAATGGGGCGACAGGGATTGCTGTGGGGATGGCATCCGACATTTTGCCACATAATTTATCGGAAGTAGCAGATGCATGTGTGTACCTACTTGATCATCCGAACGCAACCCTTGATGCCATCATGCAACACATCAAAGGCCCTGATTTTCCCACCAAAGCCGAAATTATTACCCCGCAAGCCGCCATTCACGATCTCTATGCGACCGGTTACGGGTCCATCAAAATGCGGGCTGTTTTTGTCGAGGAAAAAAACCAAATCGTCATCACGGCCCTGCCTTATCAGGTTTCTGGCTCTAAAATTATTGAACAAATCGCTTCGCAAATGCAACAAAAGAAATTACCGATGATTGAAGATTTAAGAGATGAATCCGATCATGAGCATCCGACTCGTTTGGTGATTGTACCGCGCTCAAATCGAGTCGACAGTCATTCACTCATGTCACACTTGTTTGCGACAACCGATTTGGAGCGAAGCTATCGCGTTAATTTTAATATGATTGGATTAGATGGCAAACCCCGTGTCAAAGATTTATTATGCATTTTAGATGAATGGTTGGGTTTTCGTTTAGATACAGTAAAAAAACGCTCTCAATACCGCTTAGATAAAATTTTAGATAAGTTGCATATTTTGGAAGGGTTGTTCATTGCTTACTTAAACTTGGACGAAGTGATTGCCATTATTCGAGAATCTGATAATCCGAAGCTGGTTTTGATGCAGCGATTTAACTTAAGTGATCGCCAAGCCGATGCCATTTTAGATATGAAGCTTCGTCACTTGGCGAAGCTCGAAGAAATCAAGTTACAAGCCGATATGGCTGAATTATCTGCCGAGCGTAATACATTACAAGAAATTTTGGGCAGTGAGTTGCGTTTACGGGCGTTGGTAAAAGAAGAAATCATGACAGATCGCGCTTTATATGGAGATCAACGTTTATCTCCAATCATCGCCCGACAGGAATCCCAAGCATTGAAAGAGATCGACATTTTACCCAATGAATCTATCACGGTGATTCTATCGCAAAAAGGCTGGGTTCGTGCGGCGAAAGGATGGGATATTCAAGGTCAGGAGCTTGTCTATAAATCAGGGGATGAATTCAGGGCGCAGGCGACCGCCCGCAGTAATCAGCAAGTTCTTTTTTTTGACAATGAAGGAAAAGTTTATTCTTTACCTGGGCATGCCTTGCCGTCGGCACGTGGGCAAGGCGAACCACTCACTGGGAAATTAAATCCAGCAGAAGGGATTGAATTTGTTGCTTTGGTTGGTGGTGAGCCGGATGATTGGGTGGTATTAGCCAATGATGCGGGCTATGGTTTTCGTAGCCAATTAAATCAGTTATATGTGAAAAATCGCAATGGTAAGAGCTGTATAAAATTACCGGTGATGAGTCAATTGTTGTCTCCACGGATTCTAAATGCTTATGAAACCCAACAAGTTGCATGTGTAACCAATCTGGGTCGATTATTAATTTTCCCGGCATCAGATTTACCCGCTTTGGCACGAGGTAAAGGCAATAAGTTAATTCAGATTCCAGCGGTTAAAAACAATTCCCGTGAGGAATTCGTGAGAGATATACAAGTGATTGGCTTGGATCAAGCGTTAACGATCCATGCTGGTAAACGACATTTTACGTTGAAAGGGTCTGATTTACAGCATTATCAAGGTGAACGCGGACGTCGAGGCAATCGTTTGCCACGAGGTTTACAACAGGTGACCGCTATGACGGTTGATTTTAAAGGGTTGGTACAAAAATAATTTATAAGATTGGGGTCTGTTGACCATGGCGTGGATTATTTTTTTACCGCTCTAAAATGAGGGGATTTTCGTGATAACTCAGCAGGAGTACCAAGCCAGACGGCGTAAATTAGCCCGTCGCTTACCGGCCAATAGTGTTGCGTTGATTCCTGCAGCGAGCGAGGTGATTCGCAATGGTGATGGTCATTATCGTTTCAGACAGTCCAGTGATTTTTATTACTTAACAGGATTTAATGAGCCAGAAGCTTTGCTCGTTATCAATAGTAGTAGACCAAGTGGCACGAGCGTGTTGTTCAACCGGCCGCACAATCCTTCTGAAGAACAATGGACGGGTAAACGTCTGGGTCAAGCGGATGCGCCGAGCTATTTGGGTGTTGATGCAGCATATTCTTTAGAAAAATTAGAAGAAACTTTACCAACCTTGCTCAGCGGTAAAGAAGCGATTTATTATCCAATTGCTCAAAATAATGATTGGGACAAACGAATTGTTGACGCCTGGCAGGTGGTGAAACACCAAGCGAGACGAGGTGTCAAAGCCCCTGATGCTTTTTATGATTTGTATCCCCTCTTAAGTGAGCTGCGCTTATTTAAAAGTAAGGCGGAAATTAAATTAATGCGCCAAGCTGCGTCTATTACAGTGGCTGCTCATAAGCGGGCAATGCGAGCTTGTAAACATCTCAGAACGGAATATGAATTGGAAGCAGAGCTGTTATATGAAATGAATCGCCAAGGTTGTAGGAATGTGGCTTATGATTCGATTGTAGCCTGTGGTGAGAATGCTTGTATTCTCCATTATACTGATAACAATCAAGCACTCAAAACAGGCCAGCTTGTTTTAATTGACGCAGGTGCTGAGTATCACAATTATGCTGCTGATGTGACCCGGGTATTTCCTGTGAATGGGCGATTTACTCATGAACAGGCTTTAATCTATAACTTGGTTCTGAAGGCACAAAAAGCCGGTATTGCGTGCATCCGTCCTGGATGTCCTTGGGATGAAATGCAAACCGTGATGGTAAATATTTTAACCACTGGGCTGGTAGAGCTTGGTCTTCTAATCGGCGACACTCCTGATCTTATCCAAAAAGGTGCTTATAAGCTTTTTTACATGCACGGTTCAGGCCACTGGTTGGGTCTGGATGTGCATGATGGTGGTCTATATAAAATAAATGAAGCGTGGCGTTGGTTAGAGCCCGGGATGGTGTTAACCGTTGAGCCAGGTTTGTATATCACCCCTCACACCCCTGGTGTTGATCCTAAATGGTGGGGAATTGGTGTTCGAATCGAGGATGATATTTTAGTCACCAAAGACGGCCATGAGAATTTAACCGCGGATCTGATGGTTGAGATTCAAGATATTGAGGCATACATGCGTGGTTGATCATGACATTGATATACTGATTATTGGAGGAGGGGTCATTGGCGCCATGTTGATGTTGGCGCTTGCCCCCACTAACCTGCGTTGTCTCTTGGTGGATAACCATGCTTTGTCTGAACGAGTAGACACAGGATTTGATGCGAGAAGCATCGCCTTATCGACAGCCAGTGTTCGTATTTTACAAACCTTGGGTGTTTGGCCTTTGTTAGAGGAATTTGTTGAGCCGATTCACACGATCCATGTTTCCGAACAAGGTCGCTTCGGTCATGTTTTGTTGGAAAGTCAGGGTGAAGGCCCCCCTGGTTATGTTGTTGAGATTCAACACATCAACCGGGTGTTGGCTGCATGTCTTGATCAGAGCAAACTGATAACTCCCGCTGTGATCATTGATTATGATGTTACCAGTCGGATTGCCACGATACAAAAAGCAACCACCATCCAAACGATTCATGCAAAATTAGTCGTTGCTGCTGATGGTGCACATTCTACCATGCGCAACTTGTGCCGATTGGATTGCCAGATACAAGAATATGACCACCAAGCTTTGGTAACGAATGTAGGCCTTGCCCGAGATCACCATCAAGTTGCTTATGAGCGTTTTACCGCGACAGGGCCATTGGCTTTATTACCGATGCGCGATCGCCGAGCCGCTTTGGTTTGGTCTTTATTGCCCCATGACGCGAATCGTTTAATGCTCGCCTCAGATACCATATTTTTACGCCAATTACACCAAGCATTTGGATATCGTTTGGGCCGTTTTTTGCAGGTAGGACAACGAGTCATTTATCCTTTAAAGCAAGTGAGCATGCCAACTTTAGTAACCGATTCAGTGGTATTTATTGGGAACGCGGCCAATACATTGCATCCTGTGGCTGGTCAAGGATTTAATTTGGGTTTACGTGATGTTGCCATGTTGGCGCAGTGTATTATCCATGATGGAATCAGCGCCGGCATGCTGAGTGTTTATGAGCATTCACGGCAAGATGATCAGGCGCTTATCAAAAGATTTACCGGTAGTTTGGTTAAATTATTTACCAGCCAATATCCCGGGCTCGCATTGGCTCGCAGCCTTGGTCTGTTTACATTTGATAATATACCGCCATTGAAGTCGTTATTAGCGCGTTATACCCGCGGATTTGCTGGGGTGATACCGGATTTAGTTTGTGGCATCCCATTATCGGAGGAATGATATGCAAAGCCCTGTTATTGATGTCATGGTCATAGGCGCGGGAATCGTCGGTTTAAGTGCTGCCATTGCGATCCGGCAAAGAGGTTTTTCGGTCATGCTCATCGATGCAGGCTCTATCACGGTAGATGTTGATTCATCTACTTCTCGTGTCTATGCCATCAACCAAGCTTCGCAAAATTTATTTACCTCCATGGATGTATGGGCGCTGATAGATAAAAAGTATTTGTCTCCTTATCGACACATGCATATTTGGGATGCAAAACAGGGAGCGGCCATTGATTTTGATGCCCGGACAATCGGATCTGATCGCTTAGGTTACATTTTGGATGAATACGTGATAAAATGCGCATTATTAGAGAAGGCGAGTCAGTTAGATATCCATCGTATTCCCAATTTTCGAGTGAGTAAGGTTGAATTATTAACTGACGCTATTCAGGTAGGTAATAACAACGAGTCTTGGGTGGCTAAGTTATTGATCATCGCCGATGGTGCGATGTCGACAACACGGGCGTTATTAAACATCCCGCTCACAACGTGGACTTACCATCAAAAAGCCATCGTGGCTTCCGTGCGAACGAAGCACGCTCATCATCGAACGGCTTATCAAGTCTTTCATCAGACAGGACCTTTGGCTTTTTTGCCATTACCAGACCCACATGAAAGCTCGATAGTTTGGTCAACATCACCGACTCAAGTTGACCAATTAATGAATTTATCAGATGATGAATTTGGTGTGAAGTTGGGAGAAGCATTTGCTGAAAAATTAGGTGCAGTCCAAGTTACATCTAAACGACACCAATTTGATTTGCACATGCGACACGTTCAGCGTTACATTGACTCGCGGTGGTTGCTGATGGGCGATGCAGCTCATACAATTCACCCCATGGCAGGCCTAGGATTAAATATAGGGTTGGCTGATTTAGCGGCCTGGTTACAAATTTTAGATTCGGGTGATTTTGTGACAAGATCTGCGCGGTGTTTGAGTCGCTATCAACGCCAACGAAAATACGCGCTATGGCAAACGATAGCTTTAATGGAAGGATTACATTTATTGTTTACAAATACCATGCCACCTGTCATGGCATTGCGTGGATTTGGATTAACGATTTGCAATCATTTGCTACCGCTAAAGCGATTGATGATAGAACATGCCGCCGGAAAAATTTGAGTCATAGCGCCGAGATAGGTTTGGTCTTGGCCCAAAAGGCTTGTTGACAATTCAGATTTTGACGTCCTGCGACAGTTAGTTTCAGAAGATGAATTGTCAACAGGCTCTAATTAATACTGATTTATAATGGAGATCCACCTTTATGCTAAAAATTTTTATACGGTTTATTCTGCTATCTTTCGTCCTACAAACAAGTGCTTTTGCCGATGAGATTGAAATCACGGGCACAGTTCATCTTAAAAAACCAGCCCAACAGACTAAACAACAGGCATTATTTTTACCAGCCACCAATCAATCGATCGCGCTGTTACGTATGGACTTAAGCGGCAAAGCTCAGCAAACGTTGGCTGATCGCATTGAAAAAATCCAACATGCAGGTAATCGGCTGTCGCAAGTCGATCAAAATTTACCAAAAAAAATACAGTTAAATATGAATGGTATCCCGGTTTTGAACCAAGGTTCCCACGGTACGTGCGTGTCGTTTGCAATCAGCGCTGCCATCGATGCAGTCATGGATAAAGGCGACTATATAAGCCAATTGTGTCAATTGGAGCTCGGAACCCATTTGGAAAAAAATAGTTACACATCAAGTGGATGGGCCGGATCGTGGGGGCGGATTATTTTAAGTCAAATGGATGTCTTCGGGATCGTTTCTAAGGGTTATCAGCGTTCTGTTGGTTGCAGCGGTTTAAATGAATATCCATTGTCGGGAGAGGATCCATCTGTTGAGTTGTCCTTGTCTGATTATCATCAAATCAGTGAAGCTTTACCCCAAAATTTAGTTGCTTGGTCCTCTATTTTAGAAGTGTACCAGGTGAGTTCTGATGAAGTTGACGAAGAACAAATATTGGCTGAAATCAAAAAAGCACTCGTGGCAGGAGATCGATTAACGTTTGGAATTTTATTGCTCGATTTTGACCAAGGACTGGTTGGTGCAGTAGGTAGTCATCACGAAAAGTATGATACGTGGGTGTTAACCCCCGAGATTGCTCAAGACATCAACGATCAAGCCCAATTTGCTGGCCATGCGATGATCATCACTGGTTATGATGATGATGCCATCGCCCAAGACAACAAGGGCCGCACTTACCGTGGTTTACTCACACTTCGTAATTCATGGGGTGCAAATATTGGTGATCAGGGTAATTTTTATATGACCTATGATTATTTCAAAGCGCTGATGTTAGAGGTACAGAGAATTCGGCATTTGAACTAAGTGATCAGACTGATTTTTTGTGGAGCGGTGCCCCAACTTAGTCAGCGATAAAAAGCTGTTCCTGACTATATGCGACCCGAGCAGCAATGGGTTCTCTGCCTTTCTTTGCTCGGGCTTCTATCGCCTGATAGCGGGGTAATGCCCCCTCACGATTCGCTATCTGGATATTGAGTCCAGGACGGGCATTGAGTTCGAGCATGAGGGGGCCTTGCTCTTTATCAATAACAATATCAACACCAATATATCCCAGTCCCGTTAATTCATAACAACTGGCCGCTATTTCTAATATTTTATGCCAGTACGGAATTTTGATATTGACAATGGGGTTTAAGGTATCTGGATGATAGTCAATTGTGTCGTTGCGAAAGACGCCACCCAAGGTTAATCCTGTGGCTAAATCAATCCCGACCCCGATGGCGCCTTGATGTAAATTCGCTTTGCCACCTGACAATCTTGTTGGCAGCCGCACCATTGCCATTGCGGGATAACCGAGTAAAGTGATAATGCGAATGTCTGGTATACCTTCGTGGCTTACTTCTGCAAAAACCGGGTCAACAATCACACGACGTTCAATGATAGCATAATCAGGGTTACCCCCTAGGCTATAAGCCCCTGATAATAAACAAGACAGATGGTAACTGATTTCATGACTGGTAAGTAATTTTCCATTAATTTGGCGGTATTGACCAAACACGCGATTGGTGATCACAAGAATACCCTCGCCGCCGGAACCGTGAGCTGGTTTGATAACAAAGTCAGTATAAGGGGCCAAGAGCTGGTCAAATTTTTTAATCTGATGCTCTGTTTCAATCAACTCATATAGAGCGGGGACGGCAATATCTGCTTTCAGAGCCAGACGTTTGGTTTTTAATTTGTCATCAACCAATGGAAATAATTTACGCTGATTGTAGCGTAAAACATAATCACTGTTACGTCTATTAATGCTTAAAACACCTTGGTGACGTAATCGATGATAAACCTTGAACATTATTTTGCCCTAGCCAAGGCATTAAATCGAAATAGTTCAAACAATCGATATCCGCGATATTGACCAAACCACAAAATAATTGCTAGTAACACGAGTAGCAATTCTGGAAAAGCAAACAGCAAATACTGCAAAGGCTCATAATTCATGGCGCCGAATGCCACGATCGCTGCAACAATACTGCCGACCCCTGATTTAATCGCGTCATAAGCCCCTCGTTCATCCCAAGAGATACACATTCGTTCGATAGTCATCGTTAGAATCACCATGGGGAACAAAGCAACTGATAAGCCTGATTCAAGGCCGAGATTTTGACTAATAACGCCGATGAATATCATCAGCAAAACCACAATAGTTAGAATAGATGCCAATCGTGGAACAAGGAGTAATCTGAGTCTTTCCAAATAAAATCGGGCCACTAAACCAAATGAGACAATGATTGTAAATAAAAAAATGCCCCAAATCACATGGGTCTCTCGGAATGCCAGCGCAATTAAAACAGGCATAAATGTACCAAATGTTTTTAAACCTATATAATTTCTTAACAATAGAATAATAAATGCGCCAATCGGGAGCATCAGCAGGATTTTATAGGTATCTTGGACATGCACAGGGAGTTGCAGTAATGAAAAGCGCAGTAATTCAGAGTCCGATTGTAAGCCTCGTGCTTTTGCGATACTCAAAGCATTCAAGGGCGTCGGTGAAACAGTGAGGGTAAATATTGGCTTCTTGCCGCCGATTACTTCAAACATTGGATCACTGCCGTATTGCCAGGTTAGAAAATCTTTTGGCAAACCAGTTGAACCGGTCCGTGGATTTAAGTAGATCCATTCTTTTCCATTATAAACTGCTAAAAAACTTTTGAATCCCGCTTTATGGTGCTGAGTTAAAAAGAGCCCCTTGACTGGCATTGCAATAATCTTTACTTGATTCAACACCACAATGGCAGCGTTAATAATATGAGTCTCACTAAAATCATTGCTGACTAGTAATTTTGCATTGCCATTGCGTTTATTTAATTCTTTCAAAGTCGCCTGGGCAAATGTTTGAATATCAGCTGAGGATTGACGAGCTTGTCCAATAATTGTATCAGCTGCCATTTTGATATGATCTTCTAGTTTTTGTACTTTCAGATGGGGTGGCTTCAATACAGCCGCATCATGATTATCTACTTCGCGCATGATGGCTCGATAGTACAAAGACTGGGGTTTACCCGGGCCACGTCGTAAAGACCATACCGTCCATCGATTGTAACCATTCAAATTGGTAGTAACGCCATAATTTTGAGCCACAAAATACTCATCTAGAATGGCTAGATTAGACGGCATATATGGGATTGTGAAGCTTGCTTTGACGGGAATATTCTTATCTGCGATAAAGTGTAAATTGGCTTCAACCATCCAACTGTCAACATTTTCAGTTGCAGTGATAGGTACATCCTGGACAAAATGTCGATAGCAAAAGATACCGAGGCCAACGACGAGTAAGGTGATAATCAATCCATATAGATGTTGCGTACTCGATTTCATTATTTATCGACTGCCGGTTGAGTATTCTTCTGATCCTTGATGGTATATTTGAGATTAGGGTCAATGACGCCTTCAAAGGCAATAATAGCATCGCGACCTAATAGCAGGGGATAAATGAAACGCTTTCGATTCGTTAAATTGACACGTATCATTCTCTCTTTGCCATCCAATTTAATTCGCATGAGCACGACAGGTCGTTTAATCGTTCTTCTTAGCAGCGAATTGAGTTGAGATTCGCCCGCTCGAATTTTAATATTAACTTTACCAACGTATTCACATCTAAATGGAATATCACCTTGCTTACTGGGTACAATAAAGTTTAAATACGGTTTGCCGTTTATATTGATTTCACTAATTTTAGCCGCATTTAACGAAGCAGATTTGGCTCCCGTATCAAGTTTGGCAGCTAAAGTCAGGTCATTATCGACTAGCGTTGCCTTTTCAATGTAGCCGTATGTTGTATTTCCATAATTCGCCATAGCGTTTCCCGCTAACAATGAACAAGAAAGAAAAAATAGCGTGTATAAACGCATTAAATCCCCATCAAGTTAAATGGATTTGATCCTAGCAGATTTCTGAGTTTATGTCACAAATTGTTTTATACTGGAGGAAATCTCGTGAAGACAGATAAAACTCGTAAAACTCGCGTAGGTTTCGCCTTGGCTCAACCTACAGCCCACAGTCGATCATCTCCCTATACGAGAGTTGCACCCTTTATAACAGGTTTCATTTGGAGTTATTTGGAACATCTGGGCTATATTTTTTTTTTATACCAGGCTATAATCTGCCTTTAGTAGCGCAATATTTGATTTCCTAAAAAACATCTTGTCAATTCACTTGCCAATTAGGCGCTTTTTATATACAATACAGCCTCTTCTCGCTGATAGCTGTGATCATAATGCGGAACTCGGTTGATGAGCAAAAGAAGTATTTAACGACGATGCTGGAACAGTTGCATGAAGGTCGTCCCTGGCTGGCACAAGAGCTACAGAAAAATAAACTTTTTTATTTGTATGCGTCTGTTTTATACGCTGCCGAAGATGCTGTCAATCTGGCATTTAGTTATTTTAGTTTAATTTTTGCACTAAAAGATGCAGCTGAAGAGCACAGCGATTCTCAATCTGCCCGTGAGTGGCATCTTTATGAGATAACTCCCGAAGGGATTGTTATCACTGTCGTGTCTTCTTTATTGCTCCTACTCTTTTCATCTTTAGCCACTTATTATGCCGATGTTGATTATAATGATAATCCGGCTATGTATTTCCTTGCCAATGCTTGGTCCTATGTTCGTGACATATTAAAAGTATTTAAGTGGGCTTACAAAGGCATTCGGAGTACGCTCTCTATTATACTGCAGTTTGCTGGGAGTAATCCGGCCCTGCTGTATCATATATTATTCCCCATTACTTTAGCGTTTGGTATTTTAGCTATTATCAATCGAGTCTTGATTAGAAACATGCGGGCTGAACGTAAAAAGAATCAGTTAGCAAATGAAGAACTTTGTCAAAAGTTGTCTGAAAAAAGCAGTGCACTGATTAAAAAATCTAAACTACCCGAAAAACCCCAAGATAAATTGGCTTATGCGAATACGTTGATATATCTGAATAACGAGACGATGAAAGCAGTTTATTGGGGTGAAGAAAATGCAGATGGTGAGGTGAGTTTCGTTGCTGTTCCAATTGATGATATGGATGCATTTGATAAAAAATATCAGACTGTTTTGAGTGAAAATGTATGTAAGAAGATGAAAGTATATCTTGATGAAGAGAAAAAACTGGAAAGCATTGATGGTATAGGTCAAAAGACACGGGTTCTGTATTTTTTGAAGGGACTGCCAGTGTTCTCTGAAGATGAAAATGAGGTCGATGTTCATTTTCTACTGTTGCCATTTGACCTTGGAGATATAGAAAAAATACGGGATGAATTATTAAAAAACATAGCTAATCCTCAGATTAAACAGATTCATACTAAACTTCAAGAATATTCTGATTTTACAAGACAGGCATTTAATGCCGATGAGATGAGAACGTTGAAAAAGATCTTACAGGATATTTTGCCACAATTATTTCAAAAGATGTCATCCTATGGGATTAATCTCACCTTCAATCATCATATTTTACTATCTCCCAAGTATGCTGAAGATATCATCTATGTAGATAATTTAACCTGGAAGGCACATCAGAAACTACATGTAGTTGATAAGTTGGGGGTTGCGGCCCCGTCTCCTGAGATGAGCATTGAATTTGAGCAACGATTAAACGAAGAGCGCAAGAAAAGACAGGTAATGTGCATTGCACCCGAACAAATTGACCGGTTGATACCGGGATTTACGACAGATCGAAGAATAGGGTATACCTACAAGCAATGGTTAGAATATAAAAGAACGGTTGATTATACAAAGCAAAATGGCCTCGCTCTTTATTTATTTGCGGCTGTTATTTTCGGAGCAATCATTGACGGGCTATATTACTATATGGGGACTTTGTTTGTTTCCAGTTTGATCCCTCATTTATTTATTGCCTTATTTTGCATGTCGGCTTTGTTGTTTGTGATCTGCTTGATATCACGAGTTTATGAGGAGTATGATTTTCAACGAAAATTCGATGTGAGCCAATTGAAAGTTGAGGTTGCAAAGTGTGAGGCAGAACTCAAGATATTAGAGAATAAATTGGCAACTGTTGATGCTGATGCAAACATATCATTTGCAGCAATTAAGGAGTTAAGATCAAAATTATTAATCGACCTACAACAGTATGAAGAATCAGCAGATGTCGAATTCCTGACTGATGAGTCACAAGACGAAATAGAGCCGGATCAAGCTCTATTAATCGATCACTTTTTAATTCAATTAATCAAGTATGAAAAACTGCAACAAGCACTAGAGGATAAAATGGTTTATTCCATTTATTCTGCTACGTGTCAAGGTATGCGAAATGGCTTAGCAATTCAGGGGATCATCGCAAGTTTTATGTTCTTTGTTATTGCCATTATGCTACTTAATGGCGGTTCTGTCTCAGGTATATTTGTATTATCTTTTCTTTCAGTCAGCATGCTCGGACTCGCGGTGTCTCTAGCACAATTTATTATCAGTTATCAGGTATATAAAAATAATCTTGATCTTGCGAAAAGACAAAGAACGCCATTTGATTGGTTAACCGCCTATGAAAACGCGGACAGTTGTCAAGCTAAATCAGATGTGTTGTTGAAAGCTGTAAATAATTTAGACCAGCAGAAATCTAAAGCTATACCTGATTTTTTTGTTATAGAATGGTGCGAAGTAATCCGGCTATTTTTTTCAGGGTACATCAAGGCCGGGAAAACGGTTGGCGAGGTTACCTATGATCCGGATCACATTGGTCGAGAATCATGGGTAATGTTCACTGTCTCTGTCGTATTTTCGTTGATTGTTGGCGTTATTTTTGCATTGCGCGCTGTTAATAAAATGTTTAATCAAAAACCAGAACCCATGTTAGGGTCGTTGGAAGAGGTTACTTCATCGGATAAAGAGAATGCACACGCCAAATCTTTGTTTGCAGGACAGACCATCTGGTCCAAATTTTCGCGTGATCCGAGCCCTTCTCCCATTATAAAACGAAATTATTTTTTATCTTGTGATGAATTAAATAAAAAATTGAAACCTTTAGCCGAGTTTGCAGATCAACAAATGGAAAATAGTTTGATGGAATTGAATGATATCAATGTTTATCCCATAGAAGTCCCATTGCGTCACTGCTGAATATATGCGGAGGGCTCGCAGTATAATTCAGGGTTTAATTCTGGATCATTGTACATCTTAAATTGGTGATACATACAAAATGTACGTTTTTTGTTCTTAATCGCCCGTAGAAAATCTTCTAAGCAGGTTGCTAATTGCCGTTGTTGTGCGTTCAAGATGTTTAATTTTTGTAAACAAGTTTGCCGGTGTGCTTCATTTACATTTTGCCGTATGGTTTGTTCATGCATGTGGTATATTTTGAGTGCTAGAATGGATAATCTATCAATCATCATTCCAGGGGTTTCTGAGTGGACTGGGCATGAGGTGGGCGATGCTGGTTTATATTCGTTAAATAACCATCCATCCATTTTTTCCATGCGGTTATTACGCTGTTGATTGCAATGATCAATTTCTCGCTTCGCATGATAAACAAAAGAGTGCCCCATATCTTCACGCCTGGCTCGATCTTCTGCATGCCATAGCTGAAAATTAAAGGCATGATTTTCTTCGACAATTTTTAAAAAATTGGCATGTTTGTAACCAATACCCTGCGTTTTCCATTCATGAATGGTGGTTTTTTGTAACTCAATGATATCAGTTACCAATTTTAACATGTTCAACCTCGTTTTTTAGGATGATACTTGGCGTTGCCTGACTGCTTCATATAAACAAATACCGGCCGCCACTGATACGTTTAGACTGGTCACGTGACCTAACATCGGGATCGAAAATAGATCATCGCAGTGTTCGCGCGTTAACCGCCTCATGCCATCCTCCTCAGCACCCAAGACCAAGGCAATGGATGTTTTAAAATCCAGACCATTGATCGGCCTTTTTGCTTCACCTGCTGCGCCATAGATCCAAATACCATCTTGTTTTAAGGTTTCCATCGCTCGAACTAAATTGGTCACCCGCACCAGAGGCATTGATTCCAGTGCTCCGCATGCTACCTTGCTAACCACCGGGGTTATCATTGCATTTTTGTCTTTTGGAATTATAACAAAATCAGCCCCGAGTGCATCTGCTGACCGAAGACAAGCGCCTAAATTATGGGGATCAGTAATACCGTCTAGCATGAGGATTAAAAAAGGTTTTTTTTCAACTTGATTTAATAAATACGGTAAATCCTTTTCTCCATATTGCGGTAATGGAGTTGTATAAGCAATAACGCCTTGATGGACGATGTTCGGAAAGCGCTGTTCCATTTTCTGCGTTGATATTTGCTCCACCGGAATATCATCGAGCACAGCAAATTGCAATATATCTTGAATGCGTTGATCTACTCTATCTTGATTGATAACCAGTCGTTGAGCTTTACGATACTTACTTCTTAATAAGGCTTTAACCGCATGAAAACCGATAACTAACTGCTCAGCCATCTAAATCCTCATCACTTGCTAGCTCAAAATCAATTTTTCGTTCATCTAAATCAACTCTTGCAACCAAAATGGTCATTTTGTCACCCAAACTATAGGTGTGGCCACCACGCTCGCCTACCAATTGGTGCTTAATGGCATCGAAACGATAATAATCATTCTTGAGTGAGGTCACGTGAATTAATCCCTCAACATATATGTCATTCAGCTCTACAAAAATACCAAACCCAGTGACGGAGGAAATTTTTCCTGGAAAAACTTGACCTAATTTATCTTGCATGTATTCACATTTTAACCAAGCAACAACCTCGCGAGTGGCCTCGTCAGCGCGGCGCTCGGTTTCAGAGCAATGTTTGCCTAGTTTGCTCATTTCCTCATCTGTGTATGTAAATTGTTCAATAGACATATTGTCAATCAGATGACCAACTGCACGATGAACCAAAAGATCGGGATAGCGTCGGATAGGGGAGGTAAAATGAGTGTACGCAGCATAGGCCAACCCAAAATGCCCATCGTTTGATTCAATGTACTGGGCTTGTTTTAATGAACGTAACATGACCATTTCAATTAGGTTTTTCTCTGGTTTTCCATCTAAGTGGTACAAAACTTTCTGGAAATCTTTGGGATGGGGTTTTTTCCCGCCACCCAACTGCAAACCAAATTCACCGAGAAATTTCCGTAGCGCCGCTATTTTATCTTCATCAGGCGATGCATGGACGCGATAGAGAGTTGAAATTCCAGCTTTTTCCAAAAAACGCGCGGTTGATACATTCGCAGCCAACATGCATTCTTCGATTAAGCGATGTGCTTCATTACGCACGAGAGGTACAATTTTTTGAATTTTTCTATTTTCATCAAACTCGATGCGTGTTTCCGTCGTGTCAAAATCCATGGCTCCGCGCAGTTTACGTGTAGATAGCAAGAGCCTATACAACTGATGTAAATCATCGATCACGGGCCATAAGGTTTGATGTGCTTTATCTGTGTGGCCTTGCTCAATCCAGGCTGCGACTTGTGTATACGTTAAACGCGCTTTGGAATGAATGATAGCTCGATAAAAACTCGAACGGATAATTTTCCCTTCCGCATTCAGGTCCATTTTCACGACCAAACATAGTCGATCAACGTGTGGATTAAGTGAGCAAATACCGTTGGATAGGGCTTCAGGGAGCATGGGCACCACTTTGCCAGGGAAATAGACCGAATTTCCACGCCGTGCACTTTCTCTATCAAGCGCAGAGCCTGGTCTAACATAATGACTTACATCAGCAATGGCAACATGCAATTGAAAGCCACCTTTTGGTTTGCGATAACAATAAACAGCATCGTCAAAATCTTTGGCGTCATCACCGTCAATGGTCACAAATGCCAAGTCACGTAAATCGGTGCGATTTTGTCGCTCCGTTTCACTTACGTGTTGATGAACCTTGGCAACCTCAGTCAGCACATCTTCAGGCCAATTTGCTGGAATACTGTGGGCAAGAATCGCAACCTCGATTTCCATGCCTGGCGCCATATGCTCGCCTAAAATATGGATGATTTTACCGATGGCTTGCGATCGTTTATTTGGAAAAGTGATTAATTCAACTAAAACAATCTGCCCATTTTTCGCGGATAATTCGAATTCTGGTGGGATAGAAATATCTTGTGTTAAACGCTTGCTGTCGGGGACGACAAAACTGATACCATGTTCAGAGAAAAAACGACCAACCACTGTTGCGTTGGCATGTTCAATTACCTCATGAATTTTACCTTCTAAACGACCACGCCTATCAAGACCCGTTTGGTAGGCAAGTACTTTATCTCCGTGCATGACAGCGCGCATTTCAGTTGCAGATAAGACCATGTCTTCTCCGCCATCATCTGGGATAAAAAACCCAAACCCATCTGGATGGGCTTGGATTGTGCCTCGGCGCAAATTAATGCGTTCAAATAAGCAAAACCGACCACGCCTGTCCTGCATGAGTTGGCCATCACGCAACATGGCACGAATTCGATAGCCTAGCGCTTCTTGTTTCTTGTCGTCATCAATTTTCAGTTTGTTGATTAACTGACTAAATGTGATCGGACGACCAAAATCCTCAAGCGTCATGAGAATAAATTCTCGGCTTGGAATCGGTACTTGATATTTATCGCTTTCACGTTTGTGAAAAGGATCGATCGGTTTTTTACTCACCTGTTTTACCACCTTGGTTGGATCCTGTTAAAACAAATCCTAAACGCTCAATATAAGCTTTTAATGGCAATAGCGCCATATTTTCACCGGCCCAAAATACCCCCGCTTTCTTTTCGGGGAATTTGGTATCCGGCCACTGACAAACCGCCAGCACGTCTGAACATGCAATTTGTTGTTCATGTCCCGGTTTTGATTCAATACAACTGAGCTCAAATTTTTTAGTTGTTTTCTCTAAGGCCAATGCTGACCACTTGTCTGATTCTAATCGGCTGCTCCAGCCTGCTTGCATGCCTGAATCGGTAGCCGGGTGTGTTATCCATAGTTCAGCGCTTGACAAGTTGTGCATCATCACCACAACCGGCTTTTCGGTCGATAATCTCACCAAGTCATGACGCACGACCAGTGGATTACATCCGGCGGGGTATATTTCTTGTGCCTTTGCAATCAAAGATGCAAAAAATAGGATAGTGAAAAGGGAGTATTTCATGCTATTTCTCTTAGTATACGCGTAAGCTTATCACGACCGGTTGTTTAAGAATAGTCTGGTACCCATCTATATATCCTAATTTCATACAAATTGTCATTTTCAAAAGACAATTACAATATAAAGTCAATCAGGACAAGGAATTTTATTGGTTATGTCTGTAAACTAGAAGGGCGTGTTGACAATTCAGATCTCGACGTCCCGCGACGTAGGGCATCAGAAAATGAATTGTCAATAGACCCTAGTGTGCTGCAAATGGGTTGTCAACGGCTCTAAAATCTACCATTGAAGCAAAAGAACGAGGAACAACAATCGTCTTCGTTGTCCTCATCGGGGTTATAACTTATTTCTCCGATTATAAAGTTTCGTTCGATTGGTTGTCTTTCTTTTGTCAAAGGGCTATTAGGATCTTCCGATGAAGATTGGTTAGGGCTGTCAGAAGAATTTTTTTCATACCAGTTTAATTTTGACATAAATCCTTTAGGTTTACTGGTTTTATGATCACCAAATAAACCAAGATTAAAATTATAGGCGCCATCATTCTCGGGGATAAATTGCTTTGTATTATCAATCATAATAGATGATACATGTTTTGGCATCGCTAGTATTTGATTCGCGTTAATTTTACCGATAACTCGAACGGCATTAAAAATCTCGGAGATATTTTGTATTGTCTCAATTGAAGTACTAGATTCAATTTCGAAGATAACGTCAAGCAGTGGTTTAGTTTTTTGTCTGATTTTGATTTCAAAGATATGTTCACTGAATGATTCAATCATAGGTGTTACCATGTTTTTAAATAGAACAAAATATGGTTTTTGTATGTGTAAACTGGCATCTTCTTCTAAAAGATACAGTTCTTCGGTTATAAGTATATCAGAATCATTAACTATAATATTATAATTTATACATCCTGGCTCATAGCGGGTCGAATCTTTTAAAGCAACTAATTGATTGTATAATTGAGTTTTTTTATCTGGCTTTGTAACCCATTTGACAATAACAAAGTACACATTTTTCTCCTTTTATGCCAAGTGCATCCTTGATGTAACATCGCTAAACAGGCGATGCATGTAAATTGTCTCATTGCAAATCATACGTGATATAAGCACGTTAGTAAAAAAATATAGCTTGTCTAGGGTCAACAGAGTAAAGTATTTCATTAAATAAAAAAATGTCACAACGACATGGAAAAATCAAGGAATTCTCGGCCTTAAAGTACAGACTAGGTGCGGTCTATCAGTGCTTCGGACTGGAGTGGCCTGGGGAAAAGTCATCATTCATATTGGCAATTTGATTTAAGTCAATAGCTTCACCATGACAAGGAGGTTAATCATGCATTTTATTGTTGTAAAGTTAATTTGCAAACCTGAAAAAATCTCTGAATTAAAGAATCAACTAGCTGTTTTAAAAAACGCAACGCTCAACAAAGATCCTGGGTGCATGGGGTATGCTTTTATGGATATGAAAAATAATATTTTTGTAACGAAAGCGTTGTTTCGAACAGAAGAAAATTTCACTTTTCATGAAAAACAGCAGCATGCCAAATTATTTAGCAACATGTGCGCTGACCTGATTGACTCGAGCACTAAACGTATCTTTGAAATTAAAGTGGATTGGGAAGGCGGAGACGAAATTCTACCCGATGAAGTATATCAGGTTGACTCCAATACCTCGATTGAAGATATACAAGCTATTTCTAAGCCTATTAGAGTGATTTATCTTATGGGTGAAGTCAATCACGATCATATACTAGCTATGCCTGATCATATAGATTTTTTATTGATTGAAGATATACCCATGCTTTTAAACCATGAAAATTCAAGACCAAGTTCTGTGAATTTAATTAGCACTTCCTCGGATTCCGCACTTTTACAATACACAAGTTTTTCTAAACCAAAGAATTTATCCTCATCCCCTAGCAGGGTGATTGATCAATGTTTGAGCTATTCGTCGGAAGAAAACGTTACTTCTGAAGATCTAAAGCAAAATATCAATGATGAAAAACCATGCTCTTTCTGTTGGGTATCCTAAGGAAAAATGGCTAAAGTCGAGTACTTAAACACCTGTTTTTAATGCTTAAATTTACAATGAATTGGAATATAGTCAAATTTTTCTACCAATGCCCCTGATCCACATTCATCATAGGTATTATCCACGCAAAGGTAATACGTCTCAGCTTGATAATTTGCAGCTTCAGCCAAGGCGTGGTCGACAGAGTGAAAATGTTTTATTTGGTTGCCTTGTTGAATAAACGCACTGGAATCTTTTGAAATGATTTCAACAAGATATTCGTATAATTCAACTGGTGAGTAAATTAAAGCAATCACGGTTGAATTATTTTGTGCATCATTAACGAGTTCTTGGTGTGTTTTGTTTGGCATCATGATTCTTCCATAAATTACTTCTTATTATTATAGTATAGTAGGGTTTGTTGACAATTCATCTTTCGAAGCCCTACTTCCCGCTGCTTGTCCGCGGGATCCAGAGATCTTGCTCAAGGCATAGCAATATTGTAGTAAAACAGATCGATATGGATCCCGCGAACAAGTCGCGGGAAGTGAAGATCTGAATTGTCAACAGCCCCTACTCTATTTTAATTTTTTTTTAGTGCTGGGTGTTTTGAAAATTGTTAAGTTCGGTTAAAACTTCTCGAACTGTTTCTTTGCTCTTGCCTTCAGTGCTATAAAAAAATGAGTGGCCACAGGTGACAACCAATTTACATAAAGCGGGGAAAATCAATAGATTCAGCAATCCTTTGAAAAATTTGCCTACCATCGAGTATTTGTCGAGATTTACATTTTGCAGGCATTTGTTGATGCACTCGCCAGCTTTTTCTTTAAATTTCCCTATCAAATCAATAGTTTCAGTTGTATTGTGTTGTAAGACTTCAGCTTTTATATTGGTTAGATCATTTTGGAGCTTGAGCAGTTGCTCGTATCGATTTCGGGTCGATTTATCAAGATTTGTATAATCAGTAACTTGACGTGTATTTAAAAGCCTAATCATTTCATCGCTAATTTTGTAACCATTCACCACAATCCGCCCCTTCGGGTCGGTTTGCGGTGATGCATAAAGAAATAACAAGGATTTTTCATTAAAAAGATCAAATAGTTCTTGACACAGTTTTTCGTGTTTTTTTTAAAAATGATGATGC
>DAIDKT010000006.1 GCA_027449905.1 Legionellales bacterium | reverse complement strand
AATAACGCATGCTGCTTGCTTGTAAAAAAGCTTTATACAATTCCTTTGTACAACGATGACGCGACATCTTTGACCATTTCCAGTTCTGTTAATTATGCCGCGTATTTTAATGTATTTTTATGAAAGTGCGAAACTCGTGAACGAGTGATTCAGTATCATCAGCATTATCTAAAACAAACAAAATATGCTGTAAAACTTTACCACCTGCCAGCTGATAAACTTGATCAAATAGGGGCTGGTCAGCACGTTGACTGCATTGTGATGAATTCAGTCTGTCAGTATTTTCCAAGCATTCACTATTTTGAAAGAGTACTGATGAAAGCTTTGAAAAAGCTTGCTGCAGGAGGACACCTATTTATTGGTGACGTCCGTAATTATGCGCTACATAAGGCGCTGATTCAGGACAAATTGGTGTATGAACAAATCGATTATACAGATGCTGACTTAAGTCGACTGGCGCTGAAAGAAATGGAGTTATTAATCAGTCCTGATTATTTTTTAAAACTTGGTGAGACATGTAAAAATATCGGCGTTCAGATCATGGAAAAAAATTGTCACCACGATAATGAGCTCACAAAATATCGCTACGATGTGATTTTAACTCTGCTAGAGCCTATAGCACCTCATCAATCATTTTCGATGATCAGTAACAGTTTTTTATACAATATTCCCTTTTTAAATAAACCAACAGAAGTTGAGTTACTAGCGGTGCTTGAAAAGAGTTTACCGGACTATATGTTACCAACTTATTTGATAGAAGTAGAAAAATTTCCTCTGACGCCAAATGGCAAGCTTGATCGAAAAGCGCTGCTAGCGCTTGATGATGATCGCGATGAAAATTATGTTTTGCCAGATAATGTCATAGAGCAACAGTTGTGTACGATTTATTGTGACG
The DNA here is from genome assembly GCA_027449905.1 of Legionellales bacterium. Classification (GTDB taxonomy): domain Bacteria; phylum Pseudomonadota; class Gammaproteobacteria; order Legionellales; family Legionellaceae; genus DAIDKT01. The sequence continues at coordinate 6,257 of DAIDKT010000006.1, read as the reverse complement.
TACTTGGACTGCAGGCGAATAGCATCGGCATACTTGATGATTTTTTTAAGCTAGGCGGGAATTCGTTGTTGGCGATCCAAGTGGCCCACCGTATCAGCCGATTATTTGACATCCAATTCCCAGTAGCAGATGTATTTCGTGCAAAAACACCTGGGCAATTAGCAAAGATTATTGAAGTCATCACGACTAAGAATATTGTCATACCTCGCATAGAAGGATTAAAGCGATATCCTTTGTCTTATGCTCAAGAGCGATTGTGGTTTATCGAGCAATATGAGGGAGGAACGAACGCTTATCATTGTCCGCGATTGCTGAAACTGGATTATGCCGTGTCAATTCATGCACTGCTTGATGCCATACAATCAATTGTTAGAAGACATGAATTGCTTCGCAGTGTGTTTGTTGAAGATGAAGATGGTGTTTGTTATCAAGTGGTTTGTGATGAGCCCGTGGATGTTCATATGATGAAATGCGATACGCCTGAGGTGTATCAACAAGCAGTTCGACATGATGTGCATCGGCCATTTAACCTCAAACAAGTTTATCCTGTTCGTGTGTGTATATATGAAATCACAGTGACCAACGAACGCTATATCTTGATTAATATTCATCATGTTGCTTGTGATGGCTGGTCACTCGACATTTTTCAAAAAGAATTAATGGCTTATTATCATCATTTGGAAACAGGTGTAGCTTTGTCACTGCCTGTCTTGCCCATTCAATATAAGCATTTTTCTTTATGGCAACGACAATATTTCGACGGGAGCGTCTATAAAGAACAGATGGATTATTGGCGTCGTCGCTTGGATGGCTATTGTCTTTTGAATTTATCGACAGACAAACGAAGACCCTCTCGGGTAAGTTATGACGGGGCTGTGGTAGCCTTTCATTTGACTCAAACGCTATCAGATAAACTCAGGCAGTTATCAAGACATAAAGGCTATACCTTATACACCGTGATGCTGGCCGGATTTTATGTCCTTTTGTATAAATATAGCGATCAAAACGATTTAATTGTGGGTAGCGCCATGGCGAATCGTCACCATGAACCGGTCAAAGATTTAATCGGTTTTTTTGTGAATATGCTGGTACAACGTGAAAAATTAGTAGTGAATCAATCCATTTTAACCCTAATGAAACAAATTCATGAGCATCTGATTGAATCACACCGATATCAAGATATTCCATTTGATAAATTGGTTGACACACTTGCAGTGGAGCATGATCCGAGTCGTCATCCTTTATTCCAGATTATGTTTGTGGTGCAAAGTTTTGGTAAGAAGTTATCAAGTGAGTTAACCTCATTGTTGCATGCGACAAAGCTGAACGATATATACTGTTCGACGCATTTTGATATGGAATGCTTTGTTGATGACTCAGGGCCTATTATTCATGGACGCTTGGTATATGCAACAAGCTTATATCGCGAGGCAACGATTGTCCGTTTCATCAACCATTATTTATATATTCTGACTCAAATAGTGGAAACGCCACAAACATTGCTTTGTGAATATAAAGTACTTGATTCACAAGAATACCACCAAATTATCTATGATTGGAACCAAACTAAAACAGCGTATCCACGTGATAAAACAGTTCATCAGTTGTTTATAGAACAGGTTGAGAAAACCCCGGATCAAATTGCTCTTATGTTTGAAGGTGAGCAGATGACATATGCAACGCTGAATAGGCGCTCAAACCAATTGGCGCGGCAATTGTTGTTAGGTCGTCAGGATAATGAATTTATTGCGCTATGTCTTGAGCGCTCTATGGATATGGTGGTAGCGATACTGGCCGTTTTGAAGGCAGGGTGTGCGTATGTGCCGATCGATCCGAGTTACCCGATTGCGCGCATAAAACATATTTTAACCGATAGCCAGAGTGAGATATTGCTAACACAATCTCATCTCGTAGATAAATTTCACCATGATTTTTCAAATGACATGACAGTCATTGCCGTTGATGATGGCTCGTTCTTTATGCACAGTGACGCGCCCATTTTACGCGTGGTTAAGGCGACTGACTTGGCTTATGTGATGTACACATCTGGAACAACAGGATATCCCAAAGGGGTGATGGTTGAGCATCGTTCAATTGTTAATCGGATGGATTGGATGTGCCAACAATATCCGCTGACAGAAGTAGACGCTGTGTTACAGAAAACATCGTATGGTTTTGATGTATCTGTTTGGGAGTTTTTTCTACCAATCATGCAGGGATCCAGACTGGTTATATCTAATCCAGGAGGACATCGCGACGCCTCCTATTTGTATGAACTCATTCAAAAGCACCACATCACCATGTTGCATTTTGTCCCAAGTATGTTGATCGCGTTTATTGATTATCTGACTGAAAGTCAAAAAAGACTGCCTTCAATTTTACGATATGTTATTTGTAGCGGTGAAGCGCTTAGTCCATCATCTGTTGAGTCGTTGTATGCATTGGGGGAAGCGCAACTATCGGTTTATAATTTATATGGTCCAACAGAAGCATGTATTGATGTTACAGCATTTTATTGTGAACGGCATGCAAACGAGATCTACCTTGGAAAACCTATTCAGAACACCAAGCTTTATGTTTTAGACTCACTCCTAAACCCTGTTCCTATCGGTGTGATAGGTGAACTGTATATTGGGGGACTTGGCCTGGCAAGGGGGTACTTAAATCAACCAAACCTGACCAAAGACTGCTTTGTAGACAATCCATTTGCATCTGCAACAGAGAAGTCGATATGCGGCGCAAGATTATACAAAACGGGTGATTTGGTCAGATGGGCGGATAATGGCAATTTAGAATACATTGGGCGAAACGATTTCCAAGTGAAAATTCGTGGTTACCGCATTGAATTGGGTGAAATTGAGCATGTTCTTTCCAATCGGGCAGATATTAGACAATGTGTTGTAACGGCAGACAGCGGAAAACTGACTGCTTATTATGTTGGGGAAAAAAGCTTGACTGATCTGCAATTGAGAGATTATTTGATCAATATATTGCCTGCGCACATGATACCCAGCGCGTTCATGAGGCTCGAATTTTTATCATTAACGGCGCACGGAAAAGTCGATAGAAATGCCTTACCTTCTCCCACTTGTTCATCAATTCAAGACAGATATGTTGCGCCAAGAAACGAGTTTGAAGAGACTCTTTGTGCCATATGGCAAGATATATTAGATGTTCCAAAGATTGGCATAGAGGATGATTTTTTTAGATTAGGCGGCGACTCGATTTTAAGTATACGTTTAGTTGCAAGAATGAAGCATCATCACTTTCATCTTTCAGTTGCGGATCTATTTCTGCATAAAAATATTGCTCGATTAATGTGTCATTTTAGACCAGAACAGGTCGCTGAAGAGGTTTATCAACCTTTTTCTTTGGTCTCTTCGACAACCTTAACCGAAACAATTGATGCTTGGCAAGGAATGTTTGGTGAAATAGAAGATCTTTATCCAGCCAGTTGCTTACAAATGGGGATCTTGATGGAGTCGCTGAATGATGAGAAAAAAGGCACTTATCATGATGTCTTTCATTACCTAATTCCCGGACCACTTAGTGAAAAAAAGTTCCTAAATATATGGGAGCAATTGATTCGTAAACATGCTTTACTGAGAACTTCATTTATTGTGAATGATGACTATGGGTATCTTTGTGTACAATGGCATAATATTTCATTTAGCTCTGTCTCCTCGTTGCATTACTTACCATGCAGCGAGATCCCAGATATCAATGGGTTTATTCAACAGGAAAAACAAGTTTTTTTCCCCATCGAGCGGCCAGGCTTGTTTCGTCTATTTATTCACTCAATCGATGAACAAGAATTCCAGTTGATTTTTTCCTTTCATCATGTGATTACTGATGGCTGGAGCATGGCTTCGCTGATGGTTGAGTTTATTCAAGCATACACGGGCCAAGAAAATATAGCAGAGGAGGTCTTACCAAGTTATGCAAAGTTTGTGGCGAAAGAATTATCGATGACTCAAAACAAAAAATTTGAGACTTATTGGCAGACTTATTTGACCTCTGTTGACAACTCTTCTTCTGAATCCCCTAGTCCTAACCTGCCTTGCCAACAGTCCCTACTTTTAAATCAAGAAAAGATCTCACCATTTGTTGATATAAAAAAAACAAAGACTATTGGTGCGACAGACGGACAGATGATCATGTCCTTAGCAAAAGAGCTTTCTGTATCGGTCGATATGATATTTTTGAGTATGTATTTGCTTACTTTAGCACGTTTTTATGGTACATCCGATCTCTTGATTGGTTTGGTAGTCAATAATCGACTTGAAGAGGAGGGTGGGGATAAAGTTTTTGGATTACATTTAAATACAATTCCCTTCAGAGTTCACCTTGAGCGTGACGCATTTATTTATCTCAAAGATTTTGTGTCCTATGTTGCGACTGAAAAAATCAAAATAGAAGAATTCAAAGGATATCCCTATGGCAAAATAAAATCGTTGTTTAATCGCAGCACTGCCAATCATGCGGCCATTTATTCATGTGCATTTAATTATGCGCATTTCCATGTCGCCGAGTCATTAAAACAAGATGATAAACCACAAGGTATTCATGCTTTTGAACGAATATCGATACCACTTATTTTCCAAGTGATGCCTTATCAAAAGGGGTTTAAGTATGAGTTGAAAGCGCACAAGGAATTCATAGACACAGAAACCGCTCAGCGTATTTTGGATTATACAACTTATTACTTGCTTCGTTTAGTGTCTGTTGGCCATCCATCTTTTGAAGCCAGAAGCCTAAATCTGCATTGTCAACACACTTTATTGCAACATGATCTTCACAATCATGCTTACTTGCTACCAATTGAATATGAAACGACTATACATGACTGGAATCAGACAACAAAGGAATACCCAAGAGACAAGACCATTCATCAATTATTTGAAGAACAGGCAGCAAAAACACCGAACCGCGTTGCCTTGGTTTTTGCTGGGGAAATATTAACTTATGAGGAACTAGATAAGCGCTCAAATCAATTGGCACGTTATCTTTTAAAGCACGAACCCAATACGTTGATAGCGCTTTACTTGGAGCGTTCTTTCGAGATGGTGATAGCCATTCTGGGGGTTCTTAAAGCGGGTTGTGCTTATGTGCCAATTGAGCCGGGGCATCCGCCAGAGCGCGTTGAATACATGCTACATGATACTCAGTGCAAGGTGGTGATAACCCAGCGCCATCTTTTCAACCAATTAGGGTTTGTTGACAAAACCTGCGGCTTTGCGACTTGTACGCGGGGTCTGGAGATACAAGATGATTGGCCTGCAACAGATTACAATCGATCCTGCGAACAAGGGGCGGAACCTCTAAACCCCAATTGTCAACAGATCCTAGAAGCAGGGATTTTTCAGCAAATAAATCTGTTGGCATTAGACGATGGGGTTTATTTAGGTCAAAGCGCTGAAAAGCTTTCTATCAAGATAAAAGCAACTGATTTGGCTTACGTAATGTACACATCCGGAACGACAGGATATCCCAAAGGGGTGATGGTTGAGCATCGTTCAATTGTTAATCGGATGGATTGGATGCGTCAACAATATCCGTTGACAGAAGTAGACGCTGTGCTACAGAAAACATCATACGGTTTTGATGTATCTGTTTGGGAGTTTTTTCTGCCGATCATGCAGGGATCCAGACTTGTTTTATGTGAACCAGAAGGACATGGCGACGCTCATTATTTGTACGAACTTATTCAAAATCAAAACATTACCATGTTGCATTTTGTTCCAAGTATGTTGATTGCGTTTATTCAGTATTTGACTGAGAGTCAAAAAAGACTGCCTTCAATTTTGCGATATGTTATTTGTAGCGGTGAAGCGCTTAGTCCATCATCTGTTGAGTCGCTGTATGCATTGGGTGAAGAGCAACTGGCGATTTATAATTTATATGGTCCAACAGAAGCATGTATTGATGTGACGGCATTTTACTGTGAACGGCATGCAAACAAGATCTACCTTGGAAAACCCATTCAGAATATCAAACTTTATGTTTTAGATTCGTTGGGCAGCCCAGTTCCTGTGGGTGTGATAGGTGAGTTATATATTGGTGGAGCGGGCCTTGCGCGCGGTTATTTGGGACAAGCTGAATTAACAGCGGAGCGGTTTATTGAGAATCCGTTTGCCACAGCGGGAGATAAAGCGTTGGGTTATGGTCGCTTGTATAAGACAGGCGATTTGGTTCGTTTTCTAGAAGATGGGAATTTATCGTATATTGGGCGCAATGATGATCAGGTCAAAATGCGA
>DAIDKT010000005.1 GCA_027449905.1 Legionellales bacterium | reverse complement strand
AGAATAACGCATGCTGCTTGCTTGTAAAAAAGCTTTATACAATTCCTTTGTACAACGATGACGCGACATCTTTGACCATTTCCAGTTCTGTTAATTATGCCGCGTATTTTAATGTATTTTTATGAAAGTGCGAAACTCGTGCCCAAAAGAATCCCGACATAAGTTTTTTTCTAATTCGAACGATAAGACGAATTCAAGAAAAGAGTTTTTGCCATTTGGTTCTGCTGGCATGCGGTTTGCTTCATGAATCAGATCTATAAAATTTTGATTTACTGCTATGAGCTCAGGTTTTAGAGATTTTAATTTGTTCTCATCACCATCAGCTTTTTTCACCGCTTCACTAACTCGGTCAATAGACATCATTGTTGTATGGATCTTTATTAGATGGTCTTGGTACTTCATAAATCAACGCCGTTGAAGCCATCAAAGCAGAGTATGGTCCGCTTTTTAGCAAGTTTAAAGTGGGCGTGTCAATCTCACTAGATGGAGGTTGGCGGCACGCATGTGTTTATTTAGCCTGTTGGCAAACATCAGCAGAAAACTTCACCACGAAATCGCCAATCCACCCTTCGGGCACCTTTTCCGCGTTTTCGGAGGGAAGGAAAAATGAGGTTTTTCTTTAGGGGCTGTTGAAAGTTTATCTTTCGAAGCCTTACGTCCCACTGTTTGTTCGAGGGATCCAGAGATCTTGCTTAACGCACAGTACTATTGTACTCAAATAGATCCCGCGAACAAGTCGTGGGACGTCGAGATCTGAATTCTCAACACACCCTAGTAGAATTGGGTATATATCAAGTGGTGTACTAATTTTTCCACTTGATGCCGCATCCCAAGCTTGGTTTTTGGTTATCAGGGATCGCTATTTTATTGATCAAGCAATTCAAGGCCACACGAATGGCGTTACCTGTAACAGCAGTGTCGTTTCCTGGACGCGCATCATCAAATTGGCCACGATAAACCAATTGCAAATCATGATCAAAAACAAAGCAATCGGGCGTGCATTTTGCTTCATAGGCGAGTGCGACTTCTTGGGTTTCATCAAACAAGTAGGCAAATGGAATCCCATATGCTTTCGCAAAGTCTTGCATTTTTACTGGAGAGTCATCAGGGTATTGGGTGATATCGTTCGAATTAATCGCGATGAACTGTACCCCTTTGTTAGAATAATCATGGGCTAAATTGGGAAGCTCATGAGCGATATGCTTCACATAAGGGCAATGGTTGCAGATGAAAAAAATCACAGTTGCCACCTTGCCCGCATGCTTGGTTAATCGAATACTTTGGCCGCTGATGACATCCGTTAAGACGAACTCGGGGGCTGGTGTGCCTAGTGGCAGCATAGCAGAGGGTGTTTTGGCCATAAATTATATCTCCTAATAAGGCTCGTGCTTCAATTAACTTTGTATTCTAGTATCAAATCTGACGGTTCCCCGAGCATGGGGGGCACCCACCCAGCGGTTACGTCTACCAATGCAAAAATATTCCTTTAGTTGTCGCATCTTTGATGACTTGATTTTGTGGTTTATCAGTTGATACCCAGTAATTTCCCATATTACTTAAAGCAAATTTTACTCTTGGGTACTGGCATACATCTAACACATCGCTACAATTAATCAAGACTCGTTCGTTCTTGTCACGCGCAAAACATTGAAAATACAAATTCTGGACATCCGATGCAAAAGCAGACCAATGAGAGGGACCAAGCTTGCTTTCTAATTTTGGGCTCATAAACACATCTGGTTGTGTTTCAAAATGTTCTAATTCAATGGGTTTAGTTGAGTGATTTTGGAACAAATAAAAAGTTTGGTCGCCTTGTTCGTTAATAATCAAAAAATTTTTACTAAATCCGAAACCCGTGACCTCGCATCCACGGGGAAACAGCGAAGCCGCCGCCACTGAATGACTAGATAACAGCAAAGAACCACTCAATAGAATGCTGGCTAATTTTGTATAAAGTGACATAATAACTTTTAAACTCCCACAGAGGTAGGTCTTACTGAGCATCGCCAGACATCTCCCACGCTTCGAGTGAGTCTTCATTTTGTTCAGTAAGACGCGTGTCTTTTTTGATGTTCGCCCAGATGGGCATCTTTATTTTATCATTTTGGAGCTGAAAGTGAAGATAAAAACTATCAATCCTGCTACAGAATCTATATTGCATCAGTATTCAATGTTCACCCAGGAGCAAGTTGATCAGATCATTGTGGATTCATCTGCGGTATTTCAGTCATGGCGCCAAACAGATGTTGGTTTTCGCAGTCAGTTGATGCGCAACATGGCTCGCTGTTTACGCTCAAAACAAGATGAGTTGGCAAAATTAATGGCTTTGGAAATGGGAAAGCCCATCACGGCTGGAAAATCAGAAATTGAAAAATGTGCTTGGGTTTGTGAATATTACGCAGATACAGCCCCCGCTTATCTACAGCCTCGCTTTGTTAAAACTGATCTTCAAAAAAGCCTGGTTTGTTATCAACCCTTGGGGCTAATTTTTGCTATTATGCCGTGGAATTACCCGTTTTGGCAGGTTTATCGATTTGCGGTACCCAACTTGATGGCGGGAAATGTTGGTTTGTTGAAACATGCATCTATTTCAACTGGTACAGGCAATGCAATTCGAGATTTGTTTTTGGAGGCAGGTTTTCCCGAGCATGTATTTGAACATCTCATTATTGATAAAGATATGGCAGCATATGTGATTGCTCATGAACAGGTTCGAGGCGTGACTTTAACTGGAAGTGAAAAAGCGGGCAAGACCATCGCCAGTCTTGCGGGTGCTCATCTGAAAAAAACGGTCTTGGAATTGGGCGGTAATGACCCCTATGTGGTGCTCGCGGATGCAGATCTTGATGTGGCAGCCGAGAAAATCACCATGTCACGCTTGAATAATATGGGGCAAACTTGTATTGCCGCTAAAAGAGTGATTGTAGTGAAATCTGTTGCCAGCCAGTTGCTCGAGAAAATTTTAGCTCTACTAAAAAACTATTCAATGGGCGACCCGCTTGATCCGAATACAAAACTAGGACCGATGGCGAGACCTGATCTGCGCGAGACTGTACATCAGCAAGTACTAAAAAGTATGGAGCTTGGGGCTCAATTGGTAACGGGTGGGGTGATTCCTCAGCAGACGGGGTATTTCTATCCACCGACTATCTTGACGGGCGTTTGTCCTGGAATGCCCGCATTCGATGATGAACTGTTTGGTCCGGTCTTTGCAATCATCGAGGCGCATGATGAATTGGAAGCGATTCGTTTGGCTAATCAAACTCGTTTTGGTTTGGGCGCTGCCGTGTTTACTCGAGATCTCGTCCGTGGTGAAAAAATCGCACGGGATGAAATCGAATCTGGAACCTGTGTTGTCAATGGCATGGTTGTTTCGGATCCGCGTTTACCGTTTGGAGGCGTCAAGCATTCTGGTTTTGGTCGTGAATTATCCCACGAAGGTTTTTTAGAGTTCATGAATATTAAAACAATCGGTGTCTATGAATAACCAACGACAAAGTGAAGATTCTTTGCTTGTGGAAATGTCTTCTGTTCCGTCTAGCCAATCTCCGAAACCCATGGAAAGACCCAACCTGGCAGTGACGTCTATCCAGATTCATGCCGACACGCAAGTCATGCACTGCTATCATCATCGGGAATTGATTCAAACTTATGAGATATCCACTGCAAAAAATGGATTGGGTGAAAAGCAGGGGAGTGAGTGCACACCGAGGGGTTGGCATGCCATTTATAGTATCATTGGCCAAGATCATGCCGAGAACAGTGTGTTTGTTGGCAGAAAATGGACAGGCGAAATTTATAACGATGACTTAGCAAAGCAATATCCGACACGTGATTGGATTTTAACGAGAATATTACAACTTGATGGTTTAGAACCCGGTTTAAATCAGGGCGGGGAGGTCGATAGTTTGAGTCGATATATCTATATTCACGGAACTCCTGATAAAACCCCATTGGGTAGACCGGGCTCACGGGGCTGTATTCGCATGCGCAATGTTGACGTGATTGAGTTGGCAACGTGCGTGAGTATTGGAGTGCGTGTTTATATCAGTGTATAATACCCACTTTGCTGAAAATCGCTTGTTGGAGTGCCTGCATGTCTCATAAGTTTGAAGAAAATGTCGACCAGATTCTAAATACCGTTGTAGATAAAATAGAAAAAACAATAGGGGGTAAGCAATCCGCATTGTGCTCTGAATTTGTTCGACAATTTTTTGGTACGGTTGCATTTGATGATTTATCAGAATGGCGTATTGACGATTTGTACGGTGCCGCCGTTAATTTTTGGTCTTTAATGGAGCAAAGAGAGCCGGGCGAAGCGAAAATTCGTATTTATAATCCAAATGATGAGCAACATGGTTGGCAAACAACGCATACGGTGGTTGAAGTCCTCTGTGATGACATGCCTTTTTTGGTTGATTCGTTACGGATTGTGTTGAATCGCATGGGGTTGGCATTGCATTTGGTTGTGCATATGGGTGGTATTCGTCTGCTGCGAGACAAATTTAATCGCGTTGTTGAAGTATTACCTCGTTACGGTGAGCCAGTCCCACAGATGATTGTTGAAGCACCTATTTTGATGGAAATCGATCGTCGGACTGATCCCGCGCTGATTCAAGAATTATTCACCCAGTTTAATCATGTATTAAAAGAAAATCTTGCGGTTGTTGCTGATTGGGAGAAAATGCGCGAGCAGGTGCGAGCAATTGGCAAAGAGTTAGACCATGCGCCTGTTAAATTAGACGCAACTGAAGTGGAAGAGACGAAGGCTTTCATAAGCTGGATTGAAGATCATCATTTTACTTTTTTGGGTGTAAGAGATTATGAATTAATCCACCAAGATAAAAAAATCATTTTAAGATCGATCCCTGGGACTGGTTATGGCGTGTTGCGAGAAGAAATGAACCCGGTTAATGAGACGGTTCTTTCAAATATGACCCCAGAAGCAAGAGAGTTAACTTTATCATCACAAATTTTAGTCATTTCTAAAACCAATACCTTGGCAAGTGTTCATCGTGATGCTTATACGGATTATATCGGAGTCAAACGTTTTGATAAATCAGGGCAGGTTATTGGTGAGCGTCGCATTTTAGGATTGTACACGTCCGCGGCTTATAATACGAATCCCAAGCATATTCCATTTTTACGTCATAAAGTGGCCGCTATATTAGATAAATCTAAAATGAATTTGCGAAGTCATGCAGGCCGGACTTTACTGAATATTTTAGAAACACTCCCGCGTGATGATTTAATCCAAGCATCGGAAGATGAATTGCTTGATATATCGATGGGTATTTTCTATATGCAAGAGCGTAGACGCATTCGCCTGTTTGCCCGTTTGGATATCTATCATCGGTTTGTTTCTTGCCTTGTTTTTGTTCCTAAGGATCTATTTAATACTGAATTGCGTCGCGATATGCAAACGATTCTAGCCGAAAGCTTTGGTGCCACGTCGGTTACTTTTTCAACTCGGTTTACTGAATCTATTTTGGCTCGAATTCATTTTATGGTTCGCATTGATCCGAAACGTCATGTGGATTTTGATTATAAAGAGATTGAAAGAAAATTAATCGAAGTCGGGCGATCTTGGTCTGAAGAACTGCAATGTTTGTTATACAGTGCCTATGGTGAAGAAAAAGCCAATTATTTCTATGCACGTTACAAAAATGCATTCTCAACTGTTTACACCGCGAGTTTCTCTCCCAGAACAGCAGTGATTGACATCAAGCATATTGAAGAGTTAACCGATGAAAACACATTGTGCATGAATTTTTATCGACCAGTGGATGAGTTCTCAGAAAGCTTCAGATTTAAAATCTATCAAAATGACATTACTTTACCATTATCTGACGTCCTACCGATTATTGAAAATTTAGGTTTACGGGCGATCAGCGAACGTCCTTATATTGTAAAGTTTGATGATGGCAGAATTACCTGGATCAATGATTTTTCCATGCATTATACCCGCAAAGAACAGCTAAATGTCGAAGAAATCAGAGAGTTATTTCAAGACGCGTTTTCAAAAGTATGGTTTGGTGACGTGGAGAATGATGGGTTTAACCAATTGGTGCTCGCGGCCAGTCTCAATTGCCGTCAAGTCACGGTTCTGCGGACCTACGCCAAATATTTTAAGCAAATAGGTTTCACGTTCAGTCAGGAATATATTGAGTTGGCTTTGTGCAATCATGCTGTGATCTCCAAAAAAATAGTTCAATTATTTGAGTTAAGGTTTGATCCTGAATATGCTTTGGATCGCGATATATCTTTTACGGCCTTGTCTAACGAAATCTTATCTAATCTCGATGAAGTCTCTAATTTAGACGAAGATAAAATAATCCGACAGTATGTTCATGTCATAGCAGCGACCTTGCGAACCAATTACTATCAATTAGACAAAGAAGGTCGGCATAAAAAATACATTTCAATTAAATTGGAAAGTAAATTAGTTCCAAGCATGCCCCGTCCTTATCCGATGTATGAAATTTTTGTGTATTCCCCTCGTTTTGAGGCGGTACACTTGCGCGGCAGCAAAGTCGCGAGGGGCGGATTACGATGGTCTGATCGTAAAGAAGATTTTCGCACAGAAATATTAGGGCTCATGAAAGCTCAACAAGTCAAAAACGCGGTGATTGTTCCCAATGGCGCCAAGGGTGGTTTCATTTTAAAACAAATGCAAAATCCAAATATTGCTCGTGAGGAGCTTTTGGCTGAAGGGATTACTTGTTATAAGCAATTTATGCGCGGATTATTGGATATCACTGATAATTATGTTGCTGGTCAATTGATTAAACCATCTTCTGTGGTTTGTTATGATGAGGATGACCCGTATTTAGTTGTCGCTGCAGACAAAGGGACTGCGACTTTTTCTGATACGGCGAATGACATTTCCTTGGAGTATAATTTTTGGCTTGGTGATGCATTTGCCTCAGGTGGCTCGATTGGTTATGACCATAAAAAAATGGGTATTACTGCAAAAGGAGCCTGGCAATCGGTACAGCGGCATTTTTATGACATGGGTCATGATATAGAGACCACTGATTTCACGGTGGTAGGTGTTGGTGATATGGCGGGGGATGTGTTTGGTAACGGCATGCTGCTGTCTAGACACATCAAACTAGTTGCTGCATTTAACCATATGCATATTTTTATCGATCCTAGACCAGATGCAGCCATCAGCTACCTAGAGCGTGAACGTTTGTTTAATTTGCCTCGTTCAACTTGGGCCGATTATGATAAAAAATTAATTTCAAAAGGGGGCGGGGTTTTTAATCGGAATGCAAAGGCAATTACCGTTAGCCAAGAGATGAAAACGCTCCTTGGTATAAAAGAGTCAATCATAGAACCCAACGAGCTAATTAAAGCCATTTTAAAAGCAAAAGTGGATTTGTTATGGAGCGGTGGCATCGGCACGTTTGTGAAGGCACGCTCTGAAACTGACCTGGATGTAGGTGATAGATCAAATGACTCCATTCGCATTAATGGTAAACAATTACGTTGTAAATGTGTTGTTGAGGGTGGAAACTTGGGATTAACGCAATTGGCTAGAGTTGAGTATGCGCTTAATGGCGGATTGATTTACACCGATTTTATTGATAATTCAGCGGGTGTCAGCTGCTCAGATAAAGAAGTGAATAGTAAAATTTTATTAAATGGCATTGTCACAGCGGGTGATTTAACTTTCAAACAAAGAAATGAATTATTAGCTACCATGACAGATGAAGTTGGTCAATTAGTGATACGTGAAAATTATTTGCAAACACGGTCAATTAATTTATCTGTTTTTCAATCTTTGCGCTCGGTTGAGTTACATATTCGATATATCAATGAGCTCCAACGAACCGGAAAAATAGACCGCCAATTAGAATTTATACCAGATGAAAAAACGCTCTTGGATCGAAAGTCTCATGGCAAAGGTTTATGTAGCTCTGAAATTGCGGTCTTGTTATGCTACAGCAAAATTCTTTTAAAAGAAGCCATTTTAGACTCTGATGTACCGGAGGATTGTTATTTAAACCAATTCTTAGTTGGATCATTTGCAAAGCCATTACAAGAACGTTTTGCCAAACAAATGGAGCAACATCCACTCAAACGAGAAATTATTGCTACTAAAGTGAGTAACATCATCTTAAACGATATGGGTTTTAGTTTTATTTTCCGTATGCAAGATGAAACTGGCGCGTCTGTACCGACAATTGTGCGAGCTTATATGGCGGCAAGAGGGATCATGAACATGGATGATCTGTGGCATCAAATCGAGGCATTGGATCATCAAATTAGCGCCAAAGATCAAATGGACATGATTATTATTTATGTTAGGCTATTACGGAGATTATCTCGTTGGTTATTGCGTTCACAGCGTTTTCATTTGGATATCAATAAAACCATTCAACAATATAAAGATGATGTTTCTGAGCTGCGCAAGGTGCTGCCCGACTCGCTAGGTGAAGTATTTCGTGGTTATTACAATCGATATTTCGACGATTATGTAAAATCGGGCATTCCAGATGGACTTGCTCATGAGTTGACCACGACCCATGGTTTATTATCAGCCTTGGATGTGGTTGAAATTTCCCAACAATGTAATATTGGTGTGCCCGCTGCCGCAGAAGCGTATTTTCATTTAGGAGAGTTTTTAGATTTGGGATGGATCCGCAATGAAATCATTATCCACGCTACTGAAAACCATTGGGAGGCCTTGTCAAGAGAAGCTTTGCGTGATGATTTTGATTGGCATCAGCGCCAATTAAGTGTCAGTATTTTGAAAACCAAACCTAAAAAAGTTGGTTTTAATGAATATTTAAACCAATGGGCGCAGGAAAATGCGAATCAGTTAGAAAGATGGAATTATATTTTGAGTAATATTAAGTCATCTACGGTCTTGAATTTTACGATGTTTTTCGTCGCAATTCGCGAGCTATTGGATTTAACCCAAGCAACCATGCAGATGGCTGCTACTGAGGATAAAGTTATATAAAGTTCTGGGTATAATTGGGGTTTAAATGAATATATACAGCGGTATTGCAACCGCAGCTTTCGCTTTATTTGGTTGCACTAAAACTTCGGCATTAGAATTTTACAACCATTTGGTGCCTATAAAACTCGGCAGATGTTGTGAATTGAAAGACACCCTCATTGGTTTTATCTATTCTAGGGTTGATTCGGTGAAACCAATAACCAAATCTCAGCGCAAGCGATTTATTGCGCAAACCTCCTTGCTGAGAGAATATGAGTATATACTAGAACATAAAAAGTTCCCTGGGTTTATCCGGCAATATGAGATGCTTGATAAGTTAGGGTTGGGTAGTACTCTCATCTTGGGTAAAAATGAAAAACTAATTCGAGATGTTTTTTCTAGAAAGACCCCTAGAATGAAAAACATGTTTGATTGGATCAATGTTCACCATGGCTTAGATACCATGATGACGATCGAATCTTATGATTTAAGCAAAATTTCTGGTGATAAAATTTTATATCGCTCTGGGTATTATGATGAGTACCGAGACCCAGATACCAGAAAATTATCATTGCATAAATTACCGGTTTTGAGTGATGAAAAAAAAGTGTTTGGCTCTCAATTTTTTGAACTAAATGAAGAAGCGATGATTGATTCGCAGACTCAAGAGATCCTGACTGTGATGTTCGGATTTGGTTTGGGTATTGACCATTTCAATAAATTTGCCCATAGATTGCACAGCCTGACAGATATGCAAGAAACACTTGCGGGAACAACCACAATTCAAACGCAGATCATTTCTGGCTATCCTGCTGTATTTGATTTGGGTCAAGTACCAACGCCATCGATTGTATGTGGTTAAATTTAAAAAAGATATGTGCCTTTATTTAGTACTGTTCGTCAAGAACTTTAGTGACTTAGTCAGGGCGTTCGCATTTATAAACTCAATATATGCGCATAAAAACCCGAACCGTGACCGTTAGGGAGCGGAAATTTTTGTGTGGCACTTGCCATACACGTAACTTACTGATCTATTAGGGCGTGTTGACAATTCAGATCTCGACGTAGGGCATCAGAAACTGAATTGTCAACAGACCCTATTACTTTTTGGGGTAATTAATAGTGACGGAGACCCGTATTGATGGCCATTTTAAACATTTAGATGAGCCACGTTTAGATCGAATAAAAAAACACCAATTGATTAATCTCACGTATCTCCCCAGCATCCTGAAAGCGGCGAAGCTGCTTGAAGGATCTCCTGAGTGAGGCACCTCATTGAATTTTTTAAAAAGTCTTGCAAAATTATTTGGTTAAGATCAAATACACGCATGCGAGACTACGAAGAAATCATAACAACGCTTTTAGCTAAAATTGCTGAATTAGAAGAAATCGTCAAACAACAAGCCACAAAGATTGTGGAATTAGAAAAACGCTTGAATAAAAATAGCAGCAATAGCTCAAAGCCACCGTGAAGTGATGGTTTAAAAAAACCACCGCGCATGAGCTCATTGCATGAAAAAGGCAAACACAAAAGTGGTGGCCAATCAGGCCATAAAGGTGAGAGGTTAAAGCAGGTCGAAACCGCTGACATCATCAAAAAGCATAAACTTAGTGCATGTCCAGGTTGCCAAAAGTCACTTATTCTTTCACCGATAATTAAGTTAATCAAAGGGCAAGTTTTTGATATTCCAGTTCCTAAGATTCAAGTAACAGAGCATCAAGCGGAAGTAAAATATTGCGGTTGCTGCAATATAATGGTCACGGTGTCATTCATCACCCTAAAGCACCCACCGATCATCACTTTAATGGGACCACTTTGGTTTGTATTTGAAAAAAAATCGAACATTCAACATTGCTATTTAACTTTTCCGCTCCCTAACGGTCACGGTTCGGGTTTTATACGCAAATTTCCGCTCCCTAACGGTCACGGTTCGGGTTTTATGAGTATATATTGAGCTTTTAAGTCCAATCGCTGTGAGATGTTGCCAAATAACTTGTTGGTTGGTCATGAGAAAAACCTATAATAGGCTGATCAAATTTTAATGCGCCCCGTGGATTTTGAGCATGATTTTATTGAAAAATACCCAGGATCGAGTATGATCACCGTGTCAAAGGGCCGTTAGCTCAGCTGGTAGAGCAGGAGACTCTTAATCTCTTGGTCGTAAGTTCGATCCTTACACGGCCCATCAATAGAATCAATGAGTTGGCTCTTGCCTTGCGGGGGCATTTTCAACCACCACGTCACTATATATTTCTTTAAATAAAATAGGGCATGTTGACAATTCAGATCTCGACGTCCCGTGACTTGTTCGCGGGACGTAGGGCATCAGAAAATGAATTGCTAACAGACCCTACTTTTTTCATCTTTATGTAAGCCACTTTGAAAATATCCTAGGCATTATTTCTCTAATTATCTCTTAACCGGTTGTGTTCATCTATTAAATCACTTCATCTGTGCTAAGATTAAGGTTATGAAAACCGCAAATAAACTTTACGGATGTTTTCTAAGCTACGGATTCATATTACTAGAGTCTGTTGACAATTCAGATCTCGATGTACCGCGACTTGTTCGCGGGATCCATAGTGTTGTGCGTTAAGCAAGATCTCTGGATCCTGCGGACAAGCAGCGGGACGTAGGGCTTCGAAAGATGAATTGTGAATACACCTTAGATTTTAGCCCATGAGACCCTAGAAATTTCGTGATTCATTTTTTATTAATAAGGAAGGAATAAAAAATGTCAAAATTAGTCGCAGATGTGTTGGTTGATACATTAGAATCGGCTGGTGTAAAGCGAATTTATGGAATTGTCGGAGATTCGCTAAATGCTATTACCAATGTTTTGAGTCAAAACAAAACGATTGAATGGGTACATGTGCGTCATGAAGAAGCTGCCGCATTTGCAGCGGGAGCTGAAGCACAATTAACGGGACAGCTTGCAGTATGTGCAGGTAGTTGTGGGCCTGGTAATACCCATCTGATTAATGGACTCTACGACAGTCATCGAAGTGGTGCGCCTGTCCTGGCAATTGCTGCCCAGATT
The DNA here is from genome assembly GCA_027449905.1 of Legionellales bacterium. Taxonomy (GTDB): domain Bacteria; phylum Pseudomonadota; class Gammaproteobacteria; order Legionellales; family Legionellaceae; genus DAIDKT01. The sequence continues at coordinate 13,705 of DAIDKT010000005.1, read as the reverse complement.
CCAACAGCAGAAATTGGTGGTGATTATTTTCAGGAAACCCATCCAAATATTTTATTTAAAGAGTGCAGCCATTTTTGTGAAGTAGTTTATTCACCAGAACAAATGCCGCGTCTCTTGAATATCGCAATTCAAACAGCTATTTCTAAGCGTGGTGTGGCTGTGCTCGTGATATCTGGTGATATTGCATTTAAAAAGGCATTAAACACAGCGCCTTCATTAGAACCTCACAATGCTCAACCAGTGGTAATTCCTAATCAGGATGATCTCCATAAAATGGCTGATATGCTGAATAAAGCAAAATCGATTACATTATTCTGCGGAAGTGGTTGTGAAGGAGCGCATACTGAATTACTCGCTTTAGGTGATAACTTAAAGGCCCCTATCGTGCACACCCTCAGAGGGAAAGCATTTGTTGAATATGACAATCCATATGATGTTGGAATGACTGGCTTTATTGGATTTTCTTCTGGCTATTATGCCATGGAAGCATGCGATACATTATTACTACTAGGCACAAGTTTTCCTTATCGGCAATTTTATCCAGAGAAAGCTGAAATTATTCAAGTTGATATACATGGAGAACAACTTGGTAAACGCACGGCCATTAAACTGGGTGTTATAGGTGATGTAAAAGCCACTATTCAAGCGTTATTACCACTTTTAAACAAACACGCCGATGCGTCACATTTAGAAAAATCAGTAAAGCATTATAAAAAATCTCGTGAAGATTTGGATGCGCTGGCAAGCGGCAAACCAGGAAGTAGGCCTATTCATCCACAATATCTAACAAAACTTATCAATGAAACGGCAGAAGAGGATGCCCTATTTACCTGTGATGTGGGCACACCAACGGTATGGGCTGCACGTTATTTGCGAATGAATGGTAAGCGACGTTTATTAGGTTCCTTCAATCATGGCTCCATGGCAAATGCCTTGTCACAAGCTATTGGTATCCAGTCTACGTTTCCAAATCGCCAGATCATTGCGCTGTGTGGAGATGGTGGATTAGCCATGCTCATGGGAGAACTCCTCACTTTGATTCAGCACCGATTGCCTGTAAAAATTATTGTTTTTAATAATGGCGCGTTGAGCTTTGTTGAAATGGAAATGATGACATCCGGAATCTTAAATTTTGGAACTAACCTCAAAAATCCTAATTTTGCTGATGTGGCGAAAGCGACGGGTCTATTTGGTATACGAATTGAAGATCCAGCAAATATAGAAATAGGTTTAAAAGAAGCATTTGCCCATCCCGGTCCAGCGTTAATAGATGTATGTGTCAATAAGACTGAATTAGTGATGCCACCGGTTATCAACGCTGAGCAAGTGAAAGGATTTGGACTTTTCATGATAAAAGCAATCATCAATGGCCAAGGAACCGAGGTTGAGGAGCTGGCCAAAACTAATTTGTGGCGATAAAAAAGATCCAGTAAGTCACTGATACATCTGTATATCATCAGGCTCTGTTACAATTCATCTTTCGAAGCCCTACGTCCCGCTCCTTGTCGGCGGGATCCAGAGATCTTGCTCAAAGCGCATGTCCAGGAGCTTGAATTTCAATTATAGCGTCATTTACAATTCCAGAATTACAATCTTTACTACCAAAAAGACTAAATCTTAAATTGGATGCATCATAAATTTTTTGGGCGTTTGTTTTATTGTAGTCATGTAATTTTTCATAACTTGACTCTGAAAAATATCGTGCCACATCAGCGCAAATTGAGATAATTTTTTGAACAATAATCTGGAATAAAGAATAAGCTGGATCATGGAGAAAATCGACTTCGGCTTGCTCTAATAAATAAGACACACATTGAACGGCTGCCTGATGTATTTCTTTGTCTTGATTAAATAAAGAAGGTTTTAAATCATTTAACTTAGCAACAAGAGCTATAATACGAGGGTCTTTCCGCGCAACATGAGCTATAATACCAGGGTCTTTCAGCTCCATAACAGTTTCCAAAGAAAACAGGGCACAGTCAAACTTAAAACGCAGATAGTCTAATCGAGGTAACATATTATGTAATTTACAATCCAAGTCGTAGTCGTAGCCCTCGATCCTAAAACCGTCTTCTCGCAATCGCATTAAAGCGGAATAACGCTCTGTGATAGGATAAAAATCCAGAATGGCAATAAACCGGTCGTAATTCACAACATATTTGCTCTGAGGTGTGGCAGTAGCATAATACAATGCATTGTGTCTGTCATCATCTAATGTTTGTAACAACGATAACAGATTTTCCTCAGGATAATAACCAAGCAGCTTGCTTAGCTCTTTAAGTGGAAAAGCGGTTGCCGCTTGACGAATCAAGTCCGCAGTGATGTAAATTCTGCGCGCTTCGATGGGGTATAACTCTAATGCTTCAAAGAAAAAGGAGAGTAGCGCTTTTCCGTTACCATAGGTTAAACCAGACTCTATATTTAAATTATCACAATACATCTTGCAAACATTTATGAGGTGGGCCTGTGGAGCAGCGTCGCGAATCAATGTTAGGCGTTCGTTTGGATCGGAGTCATTTAATTTGTTTATATGGTCTTTTTGAATTGTGAACGCCTCAATCACTTGAGGACGTCTGAAGGCCTTCACTGTTTCTCGATACCATGCCAACCAAGAATTCATAGCTGGCCATGGTTTCATTAAACCTGCAACAAATTGGAGATTTTTTTGATGTAAATCCTGTAAGCGCTTTTGAAAAATCAATCGAACTTTCAATTCGTTTTGAAAATTATCCAAATCAACTTGGCATTGCGCGACTTGCTGCTGTATGTGATCGGGCCGTGCTGATAGCGTTAAATTATTAAAGTTTTCCGGTTCGTCTTCCGTATTCAAATGAGCATCAACATCATCAGAAATGGTATTTTCTATAGGCGCGTTTAAACTTTTATTGATAATATCAAGTGGATTGAAGGGCTCAGGAACGTTAATCTCTGCTAAGAAATCGAGATCAAATGCCCGTTGAACATACTTTTTTGACCAGTCGTTAGCCCATTGCGATAATGTAGTCAGTTTCTGAGTTTCAATCTGAACTCTGTCTGTTTCAATTTGCAAAGCTTGTGATAAACTCGAGACCTCATCTTGGTAACTTTTATGCTCAAGGATTATTTTGTTGTGTAATTCAAGTAGAGAGTCGCTTGTTGTGCTCTGATCGGTTTGACATTCGGCTAAGGACTCTTTTAATTTTTGATAAATTACTTCATAATCTTTTGAGAACATCATTTCTCTCCGCAAAAAAATTTATATTATGCTTTTGCTCAACAATAACACAAATGCCAAAAGTCGTCTATAATGATAATAAGACAGTATGTTACCGAACAGCTTAAGCTTCTGGCCGATTGGTCAGATGAGATGATGTCTTTCGAGCTCGGGTTGACTATAGGTTGCCTTTAAGCTTTCAGGAAGCGTCTCGGTCTTTTCAGTGGCTCGTTTCGATAACCGCTGCCTTCATTTATTCTCGAATACCGATGCCTTTTTTCAGGAGCCGCACGTTGAATAAATAAAGCAAAACGGTGATGCCAACCGTCACGTACAGAGCAGTAGATAACGAAGAATCGCTCCTTCCAATCATGGCATATCTTAAAGAATCAACCATATAAAAGATAGGATTAAATTCCGCGATTTTATGCCAGAAGGGCGGCAACATATCGATGGAATAGAAAACCCCTCCTAAATAGGTTAGCGGTGCTAGAATAAAAGTTGGCACAATGGCGACATCATCAAATGTTTTCGCGAGTAAGCCATTTGTGAATCCAGCCAATGAAAAAAAAGATGAAAATATAATTATCATCAATAACATCAACGGAAAACGGGTAAAATCTAGGTGAACAAAACATACCGAAACGAGTATCACTAAGAGTGCTACAATAACGCCTCGAATGATACCGCTCAAAATATAACCCATTAAAAAAAAAGACTGGCGCATGGGGCTAATTAATAACTCCTCAATGCTGCGCTGAAAACGAGCGCTAAATAAGCTTGAAGAGACATTTGAATAGGCATTCGTGATGACGTTTGCTAACACCAAGCCGGGAGCGATGTATAAGGTGTAATCAACACCATCAATATCTCCGACTCGTTTTCCGATAATGGTGCCGAAAATTAAGAAATACATCAAACTGGTGATAACCGAGGGTAAAAAAACTTGAATGGAAATCCGAAACATACGCACCATTTGGTGGTGAATATGGGTCATTAGGGCTATAATCTGAACTTTAAGATCCATGGTTAATCCTGTCGATGAAAAATTCTTCTAATCGGTTTGTTTTATTACGGAGGCTGTGAATGTGTATATCGTGTTTATTAAATACAGCAAATACATCATTGAGGGTATATTTATTCCCCACACGAATTTCAAATGTATTGTTGTCGATTTGAATTCCGACGAATGGGTTTAAATCAGGTAAAATGCTTATGGGCTCTGTGGTATCAAAAACAAAAGTTTGATGATGAAACCCTTGCAGTAGGTCTTTCATGGACGTATTTTCAATAATTTGACCGCGATCAATGATGGCAACGTGTTTACATAGTTGTTCTGCTTCTTCAAGATAGTGCGTGGTTAAAATGATCGTGGTGCCTTGTTCGTTAGCGTGCTTGAGAAAAGCCCAGATGCTGCGGCGAATTTCAATATCAACGCCGGCGGTTGGCTCATCCAGGATTAATAGGTTAGGATGATGGATTAAAGCACGGGCAATCATTAAACGTCGTTTCATCCCCCCCGACAAGCTGCGAACAGTGCGGTTACGCATGTCCCAAATTCCGAGCTGTTTTAGTAAATTTAATGCGCGAGGCTTGGCAATTTTTTGCGGCACGCCATAATAACCGGCTTGCATAATCAACACTTGTTCGCATGTTTCAAAAACATTTAAATTGACTTCTTGTGGGACTAAACCCAAAGATAGTTTCGCGTTTTCTGGATCATCATCGAGGTTGTGTTGATTAATCGTGATTGAGCCTGAGGTTTTTGTTAATAGCGTGCTAATCAAACCAATGGTGGTGGATTTACCGGCACCGTTTGCACCCAATAAAGCGAAAAAATCACCTTTTAGCACAGTGAGATCTATTCCTTTGAGTGCTTCCACACCATTGGCATAAGTTTTGCATAACTGCTTTATTTCTAATGCAGCAGATTGATCGCGTGATGCAGTCGATTCTGTCGAAGCAGTTTCAGTAAAATCAGGTAATTTCTTGTAATGGTTCTGGGTCATGGGCAAGCCTGCGAATGTTGGCACGAAAATAAGTATAGGGTGAGTGACTGAGAAAATCAGATAACTTTTCCATGTAAATACAAGCATATCGTTCAACCTGATAAGCAAAATAACTTTCCTCTGCTCCGGCACGGAATACCCGTCCCCAGGTTGGATTAAAAAAAGATTGTTGTTTTTTGAGTAAGGCTGAAATTTTGGTATCGATAGCTAAAATTTGCATTTGTAATTCACGTAACTCCTCTTCATACTGTGTGGTTTTCTGTGCCCTTTCGGTATATGGTGAAAGGGTATTCGGATCAACCGGTTCGTGCTCCACTCGATGATGCAATTTCTGAGTTTGCAAGTTTGCATATTGTTCTTCAAGCTTTGTTTTAATATCCATGGTAGTCGCTATTTTTTGTTCAATTGGCAACGCTCTTTCTTGTGCTGCAATTTCGTTACCTAATTCCTCTACAACTAAAGCGGTTCGCCAGTTGCAATCTTTTTTCAAGCGTAAAATATCACCATAGATATGATCTCCGATGTAGAGAATTTCATCTCCACTTAAAGACAAATCATTTGTAAATTTTTTGGCGTTACCCCCTTGATAAATACCGGGAACAATCGGGCCTTCTAAATTTGTCATGCGACCATCATCCGGATTTATTTTTAAAAAATGAAGATTATCATAAAAAAAGCGCGGTTTATCAGACAAGGTAATGACAAAATCAAACACAGTATACCACGTTTGTTCTGGTGGTAAAAAAGGATTGATCGCATAATCTAACATCAACTTAGAATACGGATAGTCTGAATTGGTAAGCAAAAATAGTTTTTTACCACATTCTTTAAACCACTGTAGACCCTCAACGAGATGTGATTCACGAATGATAAAATCATCTTGATGTTCGCCAATGAATCGTTTTAATTTACCTTCTGCGTGAACTTTATCGACGGAATGCAAGACATCAAACGCGATGGTCTCATAACTTGGTAAGATACCCTTATTTTTATCTTTATAATCTATCAGCTGACCAAAAAGAACACAGAAGGCGATTGAAAATGAGGTGTCAATGGCGATGTAGTTCGGATCATTCAAATCCACATAAATACTTCGATAAATTTGTTTTTGTTCAGTAAAATGGATGGGTTGGGTACCATGGTAGCTTTGACGAATTGCCCCGAATCGGCTTAATTTGAGGATATTACCATTTTTACTATCCACCACTGATCCACGAATGGCATGAGCAAAGTTAAAGGTTAACCCCCTAATTGCTTCAGGATAGTGTTTATTGGAAATCAAATAATCAATGACAAATTGATAAACCAATGTTTCAAAACGTTCACTTTGATAACGAATCAACGTGTGATCCATATCCAACCCAATATATTTGATTTTCTTCAAGTTCAAAGTACGATTGACAAAAATATTTGATTTCATTTTCTATCCCCAATGATTTTTTTCAATACATGAAGATCGGCAAGTGTCGAGGTATCTCCCAAGTCATCAAATTCACGATTGGCTATCTTCCGTAAAATACGTCGCACAATTTTACCCGAACGAGTTTTAGGCAACGCAGTTGTCCATTGAATGGTTTCTGGCGTTGAAAAATGGCCTATTTCATCACGCACGTACTGAACTAGGGTTTTTTTCAAGGTATCCGAGGGATGTTCATGTATTTTTAATGTGACAAAGGCATAAATCTGTTCGCCTTTGATTTCATCAGGAATACCGACAACAGCCGCTTCAGCAACTGTCGGGTGAGTAATTAACGCATTTTCAATCTCTGCACTGCTGATACGATGTCCTGAAATGTTGAGGACATCATCATTGCGTCCTGTGATCCAATATAGGTTTTGAGTATCACGATAAGCGCCGTCACCTGTAAAATAACATCCGGGCACTTGTTCAAAATAACCCTTGATAAAGCGTTCATGATTGCCATAAATAGTTTGCATCATTCCGGGCCATGGTTTCTTGATAACCAATTGACCAGTTTGGCCGGTAGGAACTGATTGGCCTGAGTCGTCGACGATATCAGGTATGATGCCTAATAAAGGAACACCGACGGTGCCGGGCGTATTGGCGGTAATATGAGGGAGCGGCGTTATCAACACACCACCAGATTCAGTTTGCCACCAGGTATTAACAATTGGACACCGTTGGTGGCCAACGCGCTCATAATACCAGTCCCACGCCTGGGGATCGAAGGTCTCGCCCACAGCACCTAAAATTTTTAAACTTTGGCGTGAGCTTGACTGTAACCAGTGATCACCTTCACGCCTTAAAGTGCGTAAAGCGGTAGGAGAGGTATAAAATTGATTTACTTGATACTTATCAATGATATCCCAGTAACGAGAGAAAGTAGGGTAATTGAGAATACCTTCAAAAAGCAAGGTAGTGGCCCCATTGGCTAAGGGACCATAAATTAGGTACGAATGTCCCGTTATCCAACCAATATCAGCGGTACACCAATATATATCATTTGGTTGATACTGGAATACTTCGGCAAACGTTGTTGCCACATAGACAAGATAGCCGCCGGTACTATGTAATACCCCTTTGGGTATGCCAGTTGAACCAGATGTATAAAGAATAAATAACGGATCGGTTGCGTCCATTGGGGTAATGGGACAATGTTTATCGGCATCTTGCATCAATTGGTGATACCAAGCATCACGTGTTTCATGCCATTGAATTGTTTGGCCTGTGTGCATGACGGTAATAACACGGGTTACATCTGGGCAATCTGTTAGCGCTTGATCCACGATATCTTTTAGCTTTGTTATTTTTTCACCGCGTTGTCCTGCATCCGCTGTGATCACCACGCGACAGCCTGCATCTAACATCCGAGTCTTTATCGCATCAGGAGAATACCCAGCAAATATCACAGAATGTATCGCGCCAATTCGAGCACATGCCAAGATGCTGATGACTACTTCTGGAATCATCGGCAAATAAATGCAAACCCTATCTCCCTTTTGCACCCCTTCACTTATCAATACATTGGCAAATTGACAAATTTTTTCATGTAACTGTTGATAAGTGAAGGAGATATGATCACGCGGATCATTCCCTTCCCAAATCAAAGCAATTTGATCTGCTCGTTGATCTAAATGACGATCAATGCAGTTGAAACAAGCATTTAACTCACCGTTTACAAACCATCGGCAATCGTGGGTTTTCATATCGCCTGCAAGGACTTGTGTCCATGGTTTTATCCAGGAAATTCGTTGTTCGGCCTGTTGGGCCCAAAATTCTTGGGGGTGTTCGATGGAAAATTGGTAGCGTGCTTGATATTCTTCTGAGGTTTTCACAGCTTGCTTTCCTTGGCGGGGGATACTTGTTTTTTTTCCCAATTTTTAGATTCATGGCTGCGCGGTATTTCCAGCGCTGTTGAGTGCGGGTGTACCAGTGGCATTTGATTGACTGAACATTTTCCCCAATCTGTTAAAAAATGTCAATCCAGTTTGGGCTTTGTTGTTTGGTTGTTGGGCCGATAAATTCACAGAAAATCCTTCTTTATGTACATCAGTTTGTTCGATATTGACTCTTATTAGTTGATGATTGGCGCGAATTTGTTCGGCAATTGAACTAAGATGTTGACACATTTTATTATTTTCTTGAGCATTTCTTGCCGATTCTTGATAAGTGCCTTCGAGGAATGCATCATCAATTTTTTTTATTAAATCCGGATCGTCCCTACATACCCTTTTTATTTCAGCAATGTCATTTTTTTAAAAAAGCGTTTGCTTATAATTAGCCTCTGTTACTTGGATTGGTCTTAATAGCCTATTGATATTCACCGATAATCCCCTAAACTCTTCTACAGACAAACCTGAAAGTGCTGTGGTTTTGAAGTGCTCATCCAATGCTGCATCCAAATCGGGTGGGTTGATATAATATCGATGATATCGATATCGAGTATTATAAGCTTTACTATTTATTACATATGGGGTGGAGCGATCGACCAGTTCTCCGCTTGTTTGATCTTTCATCATTATTGGATCTCGAGTAATAGGTTCGGTTACCTCTTTACGTTCGATTTCCGCAAAAAACCACCTTTGTAAAGCGTCTTTATCATATAAATGACAGGTGTTTGCCACAGGTTTCCATATTGATCGCCCATCGGTTGTTGTATCTTCATATTGTTTATAAAGGATCAAGGTGTTAGCGGGAGACGGTCGAGTCAATGTAATGGGGCATGTCACTAACTCACCGGTTGCTGCCACATCAAGCTGCCTTTTTATATTTTCATAATTTTCTATGAGCGACTCGGTTTTTGTTTTCAGATTTTGTATTTGACAATTTGATGTGTCTCTTTTTGCGTTTGTTAATTCATTTGATGATAATAATTTTTTATAGGATGCTAAATCAGGATCCGTTGGATCTTCTTGGGGATCAATCGCAAGGCTTTGAAATTGTCTGGGTGTCATCGTGATTTCGATAGGATAAGGATGCGACAATCGTGTAGCATCAAATAAAACTTCTAAATCCAATCGTTGGTTTAATATGTGTCCATGATGAAAAAACAACCCTTCGATGTTGTCAAAATACAGTTGTAATTTTGGCAATATGCTCCTTAATTGCTCTTGATACCGTGCTCTCGCTGCTTCGTTTTGCTGGTTGTGGGGCCGAAAATCTTTATATAAAAGGTTTGAGAGCAGGGAAAATGCTTTGCCCACATAATAAATTTGGTTCATTGTATCCCATGCTCCAAATTTGAATCCATTGACAAGAGCAAACCATAACTGTGTGAATATGATTAATTCAATAAGTATTGGAGCGATTATGGCTGCTACCAGGACCGCAAGTCCGGTCAAAACGCTTGCAGCTATTATTGCAAATGGGAGGTTTAAGATTGAAGTTGAGAATACATCGATGAGGAAACCCACTGAGAAATGGTGGGGTGAGTTGTATAAATCTGTGAATCTACTTTCACAACATAGGTGTAAGATATAAAAAAAAAGTACGATTGTCGCAATGCATAAGGTTGTTATTGCGACTACAAGACCGATTGAGATTGAAAGTATCGTGAATGAAAGGTTTAATAGAGCACCCGCCAAGCCATCCATATCATTTGCCCGACTCAATGGTTCTGCCAGGATAGGGTTTTCCTGCCCATTTAGCTGCTGCAGTCGCTCAGTTTCCGCTTGCATATTCACTCCTCATTCCATTTCAACATTGCCAGTTGGCTATGATACGTTGCTCAAAGATAAATGTCTCATTGTATAATATTTGATACAAGTTGTAAATTAAAAGGTAGCTTTTAGCCCTTTTTTTATGGATAATGGCTGGTTGATATGATTTGAAAAAATATGTTAATAATGAAAAATGAACGCGTCATTTTGATGATTCCCACTTATAACGAAGCGGAAGTCATCGAAGATACCCTGGTTGCCATAGCCGAGGTTCGAAGCCACCTCGCGGATTTTAATCTGGAAGTTTTGGTTTTTGATAGCGCATCAACAGATGCAACCTCTTTGATTGTTGCAAATTTACAAGCCAGATATGACTGGTTACACTTGCAAACAGAGCCGCAAAAATCCGGCTTGGGTTCTGCTTATCGACAAGCGATGCATTATGCTTTAACTCGATTGTTTGCAGATATCGTGATTGAATTTGATGCTGATTTATCTCATCAACCTAAATATCTGATACCGATGCTAGATAAAATTAAAACCCATGATGTGGTGCTTGGTAGTCGGTATGTGAAAAATGGAAAAATTCCAGATGATTGGGGCTGGCAGCGTCGGCTCTTATCCACGTTTGGAAATCAAGTCGCGCGATGGCTTCTAACTCGCCGTTATAAAGATTTCACCAGTGGTTTTCGAGTGACCCGTGCGACAATATTGGAACCAGTACTACACCAAAAATTTCTGTCTAACCACTACGCTTACAAACTACAATTGCTTTGGCTACTTCATAAACAACAGGCAAACATTTTCGAATTTCCAATCGTTTTTGTTGATAGACAAAAAGGAAAAAGCAAATTACCCAGTAATAGCATCATTGATTCAATGCGGGTGTTATTTATTTTACGCTATTATGAATTGAAGGATTGGTTTATTTCTTATAAGTACTCCCTTCGCAGATAGATTGCGCCCTATTTTTCTCATACTGAAAAAATAATACATTATCTGAGCAGTTACGTTTTCTTCAGTTTTGCCAGTTGATAATAGTAAGGAATAACGTTGGCTCCCATCCCCGGGCTATGCGCCCAGAAGATGTTGGTGCTGGATATGGGATTGGCAACATCGGTAATGTTTTTCATCTGGAATGTATTGGCATCAAGTGAAATTAAAATCAAAATATGATCAGACATATCGACACCAGTTGACCAATATCGGTACATCAATGACTCATAACCAAACAAATCACTGCCAATGATTGAATAAGGAGGGTGATTAGCGTTCGATTTTTTTTGATAAAAACCAATCTCGCTGGCAATGTAGTAACGATCGATCGGGATTAAAATCACGGGTGATTTAAATTCTTTCTCGGTTTGTCCGGCAATGACTTCAACTTGTTGCGTGAAATCATGCCAATCAATATACTTATTTAATAACGCGTGGTACAGGGTGACTGGTCTGCCGTAGTTTAAGCAATATAACGTAACCATGTAACTGATTAATAATGCAAAGCCGGTGTATAACCATTTTTTTATGCAGAGGGTCTGATTCCTTCGTGACATTTGTTCCCCAATCCAAGGGATAAAAGCCAATAATCCCGGTCCAATCCAATTAAATTTTATCTGATGGGTTAGACTAAAGATTGAAAAAATGAGGAGTGGTGTCAGTGTGAAAATTTGTACAAAACGACGTTTTTCAAACTCACCTCGATCGGCCGCTTCAGGATGAGGATGTTTCTTAACCAACCGACTAAACTCTACAGCCCCCATTGGTGTTAAAAAAACAATCAATAAACCCGCTAATTCATGTAAGGAAAAAGAAGGCTTGTCTTGCAATCGACGCACGGTTTGGAATAAAAAAGAAACCCAATGATGCGTTGCATTCCAATATAGTACCGGAAAAAACAGCGCGATGATTATCAACAAACAAACATATGGACGCCAAGATAAAAACCACCTTCTCGATTCCCGTATCATCACTAAATAGAGCAAAGTACTGGGAGCTAATAAGGAAATTGTATACTTTGAAAGCATACCAAGTCCTATCCAGACTCCAAGATAAATCCAAGCATTCTCATCATCTAAAACCAGTGCAGCATATAAATAGTAAAGTGCAGCTGACCAACAAGCTATCAGCGGCAAATCGGGCGTGATGATCAAAGAGTGGATAAAGAAAAATGGTAAAATAGATAATAAAAATAATGCATATTTCCCGCTCTGCGCTTTGAAGCACTCAGTCAACCGATAGCTAAAAAAAGCGCATGTCGCCCAACAGAGGATGGAGGCGATACGGACACCAAATTCATTGATACCGAACAAAAAAGTGAAGAATTTAATTAACCAAGCGACCATTGGTGGATGATCTAAATAACCAAAATCCAGGTGGTTGGTATAATTCCAATAATAAGCTTCTTCCGGTATTAACGTCGTGGTACCAATCGAAATAAAACGCATGAACAAAGAAACAAACACACAAAAAAATAAGAAAAAATTTAGGGTCTGTTGACCATTCATATTTCGACGTCCCGCGACTTGTTCGCGGGGGCTATTTCGATCTGTTTGCGCACAATCATCTTGTGTATGAAGCAAGACCTCTGGACTCGGGGAACAAGTCGCGGGGTGTGAGGTTTCAAAAGAAGAATCGTCAACAGGTCCTGGTCTTTTTTTCATTTGCATAAGATCTAGATCGTTCTCGGGGTTTGTCACGACTGGTCTTAGGACCTTAGGATGATTTTTTTGCATTTTTATCTCGGGAAAACACACGCTGGTATAAGGGATAGTGCCTTGTCTTCTCACTTCGGAACTTTATTGTCGTCCCCACGCGCCTGCGGACTGGTATATTGATTATGCTCATGATGGAACCCAATTTTGCAGGGCCCACCGTGATGATATTTACAAGACAGCCAGTAGTTACTTTTGTGTATTATACTATATTAACACAACCAAACTTTAAGCGCATGATGGACATGAGACGCAGAGTACATGAGGTGCATCTTCTCAACGTATCAAGTTCGGTGAGAATTCATCTATTGAATCAGATTGTTGCTGACTGTCTTGATGAAATGGAAGCACAGGAGCAGAACATGCACCCAGAAATAGAACATAATTTAGCTGAAGGGTATCGAATGGCCAAAAATTATGCGCGAATTTTATGCAAAAAACATGGTTAGGCGGGTTGGCAATTTATTTTTTCAAGCGCGGCGGCTATCTTTAGGTGGAATGGGTATATTTTGCTTATGCTGCTGTGCTTATATCCCATATTCGGCAGTAAATTCATGAATAAAAGTCCCAGTATGGTTTCCCTAGACAGTTGAGTATAATTTTGTGCCTATCAATAATATTTGTAACCACCTCTGTTGTTTTATCAATGATTAATACGCTGATTCCTTGAA
>DAIDKT010000004.1 GCA_027449905.1 Legionellales bacterium | reverse complement strand
GAATAACGCATGCTGCTTGCTTGTAAAAAAGCTTTATACAATTCCTTTGTACAACGATGACGCGACATCTTTGACCATTTCCAGTTCTGTTAATTATGCCGCGTATTTTAATGTATTTTTATGAAAGTGCGAAACTCGTGTATTTGCGAAAAGCAAATCTTCATTTGAGTGTGTATTTTGACTCATCTCAGGATTGGGATTACTTCCTTCTACGCCCAGATTCTGAATATCCGACGCAATTTTTGCCTTAAACTCACTAAATAAACGGTTGAACAAGGCTACATTGTCTGGATTATGCTTGTTTTTTTTATTACCCATGATAGTTCTCCTGCATTAATGATCCATAATTTCGTAATAAATTACCCATGTCATTCATCGTCGTTAACTATAGTATAGTCATACATTGTCAAATTACTCACATTTCGTCTTGAAAACTATTGTGTGGTACTTTGAATAACTGGATAGTAAGAATCTGAAAGACCAGTAGTGTTGTGATGATACAGAGAGTAAGTTTATGGATTTGTTGCAGATAATAAGCCGATCTCTTTCACGAGGGTAACCCAAAGGGTAACCTTTTTATTTTGAAATTTATTTAAGTGTTGTTTATTCAAAGACTTATCGATTTTGGATGGCTCCCCGGGACGGGCTCGAACCGCCGACCTAATGATTAACAGTTATAAAATTGGCGTTTCTATTCATTTCTATATTTTTCTTTTAACCCATTAAAACACTGTACACACAAGGCTTTCAATCTTATAATCGCTTCTTAACCATTCTAAACAACTCTATATAATTCTTCTACATTGCTTCTACATGTAGAAATGGGGTACCCGATGAAGCTGACTAAAAAAAATGTGGATGACGCGCAATTGCCGATTGATAAAGACCAAATATTTTATCGTGATGACCAATTGAAGGGATTTGCACTGCGAGTTACTGCCAGCGGTACAAAAAGCTTTGTGGTGGAGAAGAATATTGGTAATAAGGTTCGTCGTATTACTTTGGGTAAGTACGGTGCCTTGACGGTAGAGCAAGCCCGTAAAGAAGCTCAAAAGATTATTGGGCAAATTGCGACAGGCATTAATCCCATAGCAGAAAAGCAGGCCCTTAAAGTGAATAGCATTACTTTGGACGAAGTATTTAATGATTATAAGCTGGCACGTAAATCGTTAAAACATAACACGCTTTATAATTATGAGCGTGTGCTAACGATTGCTTTTGCTGGCTGGGGAAATAAACCGTTTTTATCTATTACCAAAGACAAGGTAGCTAAGCACCATGAAAAATTAGGCAAGGAGAATGGTGAAGCCTATGCGAATTTAGCTATGCGTTTGTTACGTGCCTTATTTAATTTTGCTGCTGGGCAATACGAAGACGCACAAGGCAAGTCGCTGGTTATGGAAAACCCTGTAAAACGCTTATCACAAACGCGTGCCTGGTACCGTGTTGAGCGGCGTCAAACCTTTATCAAAGCCCATGAGCTAGCTCTTTGGTACGCGGGGGTGCAGCAATTACAGAATGAAGTTTTACGTGATTATTTACTCGTGACACTACTTACAGGTTTGCGTCGTCAGGAAGCAGCGACTTTACGTTGGGACCAAGTTGATCTGACTGCTAAAACATTAACCGTACTCGATACTAAAAATCATGAATCTCATACCCTACCTCTTTCTAACCACCTCTATGAATTGCTATTATCTCGCAGCCAAGAGAAAGTAAATGATTATGTTTTTCCTGGTACCGGTGCTGGTGGGTATATCATTGAGCCCCGTAAACAAATGGCCAATGTTACCAAATTCTCTGGTATTCATTTTACTGTCCATGATTTAAGGCGCACCTTCATTACTATTGCTGAAGGCCTGGATATTTCGGCTTTTGCTTTAAAACGGTTAATGAATCACAAAATGAATGGGGATATCACCGCAGGGTATATCGTGACAGACGTTGAGCGTTTGAGAAAACCGATGCAACAAATTACAGATTATTTTCTAAAGTGTATGGGTGTCCAACCATCCGCCACAGTATTAGCAATCCAACCACAAGGAGTAGTTCATGAGTAAAGAAATTACAATTCAAAATGATTCATTGCATCTTGATAAAGATTATATGGATTTTTTTAGCAATATTAAAAACCGCTTAAAAACAGCTCAAATACGGGCGGCACTTGCTGCGAATAGTGAATTGATTAAATTCTACTGGGAGCTTGGAAACGATTTAATTGAGAAGCAAAAAGCACAGAAATGGGGAACTCACTTCTTGGAGCAGTTTTCGCATGACATGCGGCAAGCCTTCCCTGAAATGCAAGGCTTCTCTGTTACCAATCTTAAAAGAATGCGCTTATTTGCTCAAGCCTACCCTGATTTCGGAATTAGGGCACAAGCTGTGCCCCAATTACCATGGGGGCATATTGTTCGCTTAATGCAGATGATTAAGGATGACTCACAACGTGAATGGTATGCTGCTCAAACCATTAAAAATGGATGGTCACGCTCTGGTCTTGAAATGCAAATCGAAAGTGAACTGTATGAGCGTCAAGCCACCACAACAAAAAAAATCTCAAATTACCACGAGCATTTACCTCCAGCGCAATCTGACCTAGCACATGAAATGCTGAAAGACCCGTTCAATTTCGATTTTTTAACGATTCAAGGCAAAGCACATGAAAGAGCAATTGAAGATGCATTGGTAACGCATATTCGTGATTTTCTCATTGAGCTTGGACAGGGTTTTGCTTTTGTTGGCTCTCAAGTTCCTCTGACATTTGATGACCAAGAGTTTTTCATCGATTTATTATTTTATCATTTGAATTTACGGGCGTTTGTAGTCATCGAATTAAAGGCGGGCAAATTCAAACCAGCACACACCGGACAGCTAGGTTTTTATATGGCTGCTGTTGACGACCTGATGCGCAAAGATGGCGACAATCAAACCATTGGTATCTTGCTTTGCAAATCAAAGAACAAGGTGGTTGCCGAGTATGCTTTAAGAAATATGAAAGCGCCCATTGGGGTTTCTGAATATACCTTATCAAAATCATTACCCAAAGAATTAAAGACAAAATTACCTACAGTTGCACAACTTGAAGCTGAATTAGAGAAGGATAATAAGGAGTGAATGATAAATTAAAAAAGATCAATCCTTATACAGACATCAAAGTATATCCTGATGATTTCGAAGAGCTCTTTTATTTGGTGCAATCACAACCAGAAAGTTTGGAAAATATAGAAGGGCGTATACGGGAAAATAAATTTTTTCTATGGCTAAACAAGGAAGGTTCGGCTTTTTCAGAAGCAAAGAAAAAAATGACAAAAAAAGGATTAATTTTATCGGATGATTTTTTACCACAAAACAATGCTGATTTTGCAAATAAATATCCTTTAGAACATGATTGCATATTAATCGTGCACTATTTTTGTGAAAAAGAATGCATTTTAAGGCAAGTTCCGGCATTGGAGAAGAGGCATGAAAAAATCAGGGGGGCGATGAAATTCATTCAAGAAGAATTAGAGGCGCTTGGGACCCTCCCTTTTGAACAAAATATAATGCAACATGTATTCCAGCTAGCACTAAAGGCGCTATTGAAAACTGATGAACGAAGTATTTTCAGTACTGGGAAAATACATCCGTATCTTGCACGCGAGTTAGTATTTAAAAGAGCGGTAGAGTGTTTATACATGCGCTATATGGAACACTCCAAAATAACAGATAACTTTGTTCGCGAGATGGCCCTTCATATGGTCGACCAGTTTTTTGTTTCAAGACCAACAAGCGGGTTACCGGAACTTACCCTTCAAATCAAGAATCAGGTGATTGAACAAAAGAAATTATTAGCCGATGACATGACCATTAGACATTTTGCCTTCTCTTCGTTGAACGAACAACATATTTAATTGAATATTTTTTATCTATCAGGAACAAAATAAACACTATTTCGGGCAAAAGCACCTAAATTTACAGGTTTTTGCAGGTTATTTTCGAATTACTTCTATGACTTACGATTGGGATCTTAATCATTATCGTTAATTCACAGGAGTTCTAATGTCTATATCATCCACCCCCATTGCCACTTGTTTATCAGAAGGAAAAGATAAACTTCGCAGGACTAAACATAAAAAATCTGACGCCGAACTCGTGCAAATTTTTTGGTCAGCACCTGTGGAAGCGTTTTTCAGCCAAGAAACGGTAGCTCCGGTTGTAGATTGCCGCACGAAAACCCTTGAATGTAACCGATGGCGTGGCAAAGGAATCCCTTTTCGTAAAGTAAATGGTCGTGTTTTATATCAAAAACGCGACGTTATTAATTGGCTAGAAAGCCATGCATTGGTTAGCTCCACTAGCGAATATGACAAGGAGGTGCGGCATGGTTAACTACTGCCAGACGCCGCTGCGAACGGCGCCTAATAAACACTATAGCGAGTCAAATTTTACAACTAATTCAATCTTTGATAAAGCCCGAGGTTACTGGCCAATTATTTTAGAAAACCTGGGAATTGATGCCGCACATCTTAAAAACAAACATGGCTCTTGCCCCGTTTGTGGCGGGACAGACCGTTTCCGATTTGATAACAAAGGCGGAAGTGGGTCGTTTTACTGTAACCAGTGTGGTCCGGGATATGGCTTTAAATTATTGCAGCTATACCATGGCTGGGGTTTTGCAGAAGCATTGCACAGAGTTGCTCAGGTACTTGGTATCGCATCAGAAGCTTGGCGTTATACACCGAGCCTGTTGAATATTACTCAACAAAAGCAGGCGGGCTCGAAAAATGAAAATTTAGAGTGGCGCAAAAAATTCTTGCGTGCTACATGGCTAGCATCAAAGCCCCTATCCAATGGCGACCCAGTAGATTGCTATTTAAAATCACGTGGAATAGTGCTCACGGCATTTCCTTCAGTCCTGCGTTATCACCCTAAATTAGATTATTACTCAGGAGATAATATATGCGTTAGCTGCCATCCCGCAATGGTAGCTCTTATAACAGATAAAGAAAATAAAGGCGTTACGCTGCATCGTACATATTTAGGAAATGCATGCAAAGCGGATGTCGAAAAACCTAAAAAACTAATGCCCCCCATTAGACCAAAAGCCTCTCTTGGTGGAGCAATTAAGTTATATGAGCCCACAGATGGCAAGCTTATTTTAGCTGAAGGTATTGAAACGGCTTTTTCTCTCTATATTGCCACAGGGATTCCAGCATGGGCGACTGTTAGCGCCCTAGGTTTGGAGTGTGTGATTTTACCTAATACGACGACCGAAATAATCATTGCTGTTGATAACGATGAGTCTAAGCGTGGGCAAGAAGCCGCAAACATTCTTACTGAAAAACTACTGTCAGAGGGTCGTAAAGTTAAACGTGTAATACCTCCAAGAGCCGGACAAGATTTCAACGATTTATTGTTGGAGGGCGACCTATGAGCACCAATACAATTCAAAAACTTGTAGCTCAAGCAGAGGTAGAAGAGCCTGTCTCACTAGTTGCCATTGATTTGGCAGGTTTCCTAGCAAAGAAATTACCACCACGTGAGTTAATTTTATCGCCTTGGCTACCAAAAGCTGGTCTATGTATGATTCATGCCTCTCGTGGTGTTGGTAAGACACATGTTTCATTGGGTATTGCCTATGCTGTTGCAAAGGGGGGTAAGTTTTTAGGCTGGGAAGTGCCAAAAGCACGTAATGTAATATACATTGATGGTGAAATGCCCGCTGCTGTTTTACAGGAACGACTAGCTCAAATTGTTGTAATGATGGGTGATGATAATTTAACTGGCCAGCTCAAAATTATTACGCCAGATTTACAAAACTTCGGCATGCCTGATATAGCAACCAAGGAAGGGCAGGAGCTGATTAATCAACATATCACTGATGATATTGATTTGATTCTTATTGATAACCTGTCTTGCCTAGCTCCAAGCGTTAAAGAAAACGATGCAACTGATTGGGCGCCCATACAAACATGGGTATTAGGACTACGTGCTAGAGGAAAAAGTGTATTGCTGATTCATCACGATGGGAAAGGTGGCACGCAACGCGGAACATCTAAAAAAGAAGATGTTCTAGATACTGTTATTGCCTTAAAGCACCCAAAAGATTATGACTCAAGCGAAGGGGCGCGGTTTATTGTAGAATTTAAAAAATCACGTGGTTTCTATGGAGATGATGCGAAATCATTTGAAGCTCAGTTATATAGTGATGAAACGGGAAAAGCTTGTTGGACAATGAAGTCAATTGAGGAAAGTACTTTCGGGAAAGTGGTCGCGATGCTCAACGACGGCATGTCTCAAAAAGATATTGCCATCGAGTTGGCTGTAGATAAATCGACTGTCTCACGACATGCTAATAAAGCCAGAGAGGCAGGAATTTATAAAGCAACAAAACAGGGGGAGCGATGAATAATAGCTCCCCCTGTTGCACAGTTGCCCTCATTACAAAATGCAACCATGCAACTGTAACCCATGATAATGCAACCCACCATGAAACCACTACGCAACCACCTGGACTATTAAGCCTGGCTATCAAGGTTCTGGAGCGAAACAAAAGCAACGCTACACGCAACCACCCTGCAACTTCGCAGTTGCATCATACTGAAACCTACGCAACTAAAAAGTTTGCCGATACTGAGTTGCATAGGGAGGCAACTAACAAAAGCCTTACCACGACTGGCCAAAGTCAAGAAAGTTGCATGGTTGCATTTCCTATAGGACGCAACCATGCAACTGAATTAATTTGTTCACAATGTGGTTATCTTAAATCACTTTGCGAGTGCACGCCTGGATGTAATCCTCAAATAGTAACATGCAATGGTTGTGAGCATTTTATCCCTGATAAAATAGGCGATGGTGCCGGGATAGGTGGCTGCGGATTAGGCATAAAGTGGACACAAGAGTACAATGGACGTAAGCCATTATTTCGCTATGCTGAAAGACATTGTAATGATTTTAGTAAGTTAATGAGCTAATGCCACTTTGGAGTTTTAATTGACTAAGACAAACAATAAAAGAGGAAGACCAACAACCTATACAGTAGAGTTGGCACAAGAAATATGTAGCCGCATCGCCTCCACAAGTAAAGGTACCAAAAAACTTTGTGAAGAAAATCAACATTGGCCATGCCAGGATACATTCTTTACTTGGCTAAAAACATACCCGGAATTTTCCGAGCAATACGCGAAGGCTAAAAAATGCCAAATAGAATTTTTTGTTGATGAAATATTAGAAATCTCGGATGATGCTTCTCAAGACCGACTCATCGATGCCCAAGGAAAAATAGTATTCAACCCTCAGTCAGTGAATCGAGCAAGGTTAAAAATTGATACTCGAAAATGGCTAGCTTGCAAATTGGTTCCGCGAGTATATGGACACAAACCTCCGGAAGAATCTCTCTTTGACCCCAAGCTTGAACAAGATATTCGTGAAAGGTGGGCTAAACTGGATGAGAAAAACCGCAAAGAGTATTAAAAATTTCACTTTATAGGTAGCAACCTAGGGACTAATAAAAGAGCCCATCCTGGCGATTAGTACTTTTCTAAGAAAGCCCTCTATTTTTTTAAGAACGAAAAAAATTAGCTACCCTTGAAGAAGGGTAGCTAATATATACCAATCATCCTAAATAGCTAAAATAGTTCGCTTATCAGTAATGTTAGCTTCTTCAATATTACTAGGGCGTGTCCTCAATTTAAAGCCATTAATTGAGCAGATTTGTCGATTTGTAAATTCTTTTTGTTCATCATTACACCAACCATCCATTTTGATTTAATTTAAATCAAAAGTAACAATTAAAATCCTGTAGACTTTTA
>DAIDKT010000003.1 GCA_027449905.1 Legionellales bacterium | reverse complement strand
GCTGGCCGCTCTATTTATTAATTATTTGGGTTAGAGCCAATATAGATAAGCCAGTAAATTTAGCACTCAAATACCTTTATTTAAAATTGAAGCCTCCTGAAATTATCAAATCACCGGAGACTTCTTTTTAAACCGGACAGTAGTGCGCCTGCGCGGGAAAGACAAATTTCTAGCCTTTTATTTTTTGTCGTGTACAAAGGTTGTAGTGGCTGAAAAACCAATTGATGCCCGGCCATTTATAGTTGGTTCATCAACACGCACCGACCACCAAGCTGCCTTCCGTGGTTCCCGGAGGTGCTTGGTTAGTCATTATCCGATTACGATATCCCATTGGAATTTTGTAATATCTTTAACTCATTTAAGACCGATTGCGCATGATTTTTTACGGTCACTTGTCGCCAAACGTGCCGCAGTGAACCATGGGGGTCAATAATAAAAGTACTTCGTTCGATTCCTCTCACTTGTTTTCCGTACATTGATTTCATTTTTATGACATCAAATAATTGGCAGAGTATCTCTTCAGAGTCACTGATTAACTCAAAGAAAAAGTTTTGTTTTGCTTTAAATTTTTCATGTGACGACAAACTGTCGCGAGAAACACCGATAATCGTTGCATTCAGTAACGAAAATTCTTTTTCAAGATCACGGAAATCACAACCTTCGATCGTACAACCAGGGGTTGCATCCTTCGGATAAAAATAAAGGATCAACCATTGCCCACGATAATGTTCTAATGTGGTATTTAATCCACTGGTCCCTTTTAATTGGACTTGAGGCACCTTTTCTCCTATCTCCATCATGATAATCCCAATCCTACCTTATATGAAATGATGTTTTCTGTGCCACTTGTTGAGCTGGCTGGTTGAAACATGCTCCCTTGTGAGACAGGTGCTTTTAGGAGCTCTAATACTTGTTTCTCTTCTGGACTCAAAGGTATTTCCGGTAAAAGCGCTCTTTTTGCGTTATAACAAGTATTGATAATACGAGCATACTCTCCCAAGCAGACGTTGATCGCGAATGGATTTTGATTGAATGCATCTTTCAACATTTCAGCGCCAACTCCGATCACTTTGTAATCATTACCCAGTTTGTTTTCCATATCGCATACCTGTCTAGCAACAAAAGGTTGATTAGAAAAAACCTTCATTGTCAGAGGCTTTGGTTTATGAGCAAGCTTTGTTTCCAACCACATTGTCAAACTTACCGCGGTATCAGCGGTTTTGGCGCAATGCTCGCTGCCACGACTTGTAGCACCAGCCGCATCAATGGTGATATACTGACATCGATCATCTAGCCCTGCATCTCTAATTGCGTCACTTACAATCAAATCCACCATGGCCATTTCAGTAGGTGGTCTTGCAATGGCTTCTAGTTTTTTTTGAATATCTGATTCATCACAGGAAACTCCATCACCTAACAGGCGATTCCCCCCTAAACCAAATACATAAATCGGTTGGGAAGAAAAATCAAAAGGGTCGTTTTGCACATGCATTTGGAGATCGCGGATCATCGTTGCCGTTCGCATTTGGACTTGAGTTATGCTTGAACCCAAGACAACGTAGCAGGATGATGGTTCTTCAGAGGTGATCTCCTGGCATAAACCAAAGGCTTGAAATAAATTCCAATATATCTCTTTTTGTGCTGAAGTCCAATCACCGGTTGGCAATTTAGAACGATCATGTCCTTTAAACCAAAACAACTGTCCAATTGCTTGAATAAAATCAATTAAATCAGATTGCATTTCTATGGCAGATACCGAATAAATTTTTCCTTTCCACTCAAATGTTCTTTGCCAATGCTGTTCTAAGTTCATTAAGTTTATCAAAGCATTTGCTTGCACTTCATTTAAGCCCAGAAAATCCGCTAGGATATTATTTAGCATATTGCTACCTTATAAATAATGAAATTATCCGCTTTTTTCAAGATAACCCTCGTTTAAATATGCGATATTATACCCATTTCTAAATTTAAAAATACCAGTACTACAGTTGTAATTTAATAGATTTGGATTAGAACTGCTGATTTTCAGGAAGAATCATGCAATTATCAGGGATAGAACCGAGTCCATTGTCTTCGATAGATATTATGTGTAGTGGCTCAAACTTGATCTGACAGTGATCGGTTTTTCAGAAGTGTCTGTCAGGTCAAATTTCGTTCAAAAACTTTTCCTTCCAGAGTTGTTTACCATCTACGAGTGTTTGTATTGGAGTACGACCACAACACATTTTACCCTGATGAGTGCGCTTATTATTATAATAATGGAGCCATTCGTCCAGATCTTTTTGTAAGGCATCAATCGTTTCATAGATTTTCTTACGAAATGTGACTTGATAAAACTCTTGTAAAATAGTTTTATGGAAGCGCTCACAAATGCCATTCGTTTGGGGCGATTGGACTTTTGTTTTCGTATGCTCGATATCATTAATGGCTAAGTACAGCTGATAATCATGATGTTCGACCTTGCCACAATACTCTGTCCCCCGATCGGTTAATATCCGTAACATGGGTAGCTGATGTTGTTCAAAGAAGGGTAACACCTTGTCATTCAGTATGTCGGCCGATGTAATAGGCGTTTTTGTCGTGTAGAGCTTCGCAAATGCAACTTTACTGTAGGTATCCACAAACGTTTGTTGATATATACGTCCAACACCTTTCAGCGTTCCTACATAAAATGTATCTTGAGAGCCCAAGTAACCAGGATGGGCCGTTTCAATTTCGCCACATGCTTCGTCATCAAATTTCTTCCGCTCTAAAGCGATAACTTGTGATTCAGTGAGAATAATACCTTCAGCCGCTACCTTTGCCTCAAGTGCTTTTAGTCGGTCTTTAAAATTTGCTAATTTATGCCTAACCCATACACTTCTAACACCACTCGCAGATACAAAGACCCCTTGTTTTCTCAGCTCATTACTACTGCGTAATTGACCATGTGCCGGATATTCAATTGCATAAGCGGTAACTGCATCTTCAATAGCGTTTTCTACTCGATTTTTATGATTAGGCTGTCGACGTGATTTGTCAAACAGAGC
>DAIDKT010000002.1 GCA_027449905.1 Legionellales bacterium | reverse complement strand
GAATAACGCATGCTGCTTGCTTGTAAAAAAGCTTTATACAATTCCTTTGTACAACGATGACGCGACATCTTTGACCATTTCCAGTTCTGTTAATTATGCCGCGTATTTTAATGTATTTTTATGAAAGTGCGAAACTCGTGTCGTATAGAGACCGTGCTCGGTCACAACATATGGAATATTATATTTTTTTTGTAACAAAGCTCCTAAAAAACCAGCATACCCGGTAGACGCGCTGTGCAATACTTTTACTTTTGGAATTGAGTGGATAATTTCTGATAACGCCCAGAAAGGACGATGTAAATTCTTAACGCCCCAAAAGTAATCAAAAAAAGATTGGTCAGCATAACTTTCAGCATAGCACTTCACTATCAATTCCCACGCTTGTTTAGAGCGTGAAAAAAAAGACTCGTTCATCTCCTGATTTTCCATCAACCGTAATAAGTCATCAACAATTTCAGGCTGATTTGCAGGACAATTCTTTAATTTTTGATGAAAAACCTCCACCTGACTCATTGATTCAGTGGTGATTCGGTCGATGGCATGATGAGCAATTGGGTTTGTTTCGAATAAATAGTGTGCTTGTAAATGGACTACATTGTCTAGCAGCGGATAAACAAAGCCATGATAATCGGCTGCCTTGGTACCCAAGAAAATCACAGCAAAACGATATTCAGGAAATACCCTGATAAGCTCATAAACCCAATTAGAAACTCCACCACTGACAAATGGATAAGTTCCTTCTAAGATAAGACAAATATCTGCGGTTTCAGATCGTGGATAATCAATCATTTTTTTCCCAAAAACGTTTCACTGGAGCAACCCGTGCTATATCCAATAAGGTATCCGACTCACGGAGGCATTGGTATACACCTAAGTAATCATGTAGGTTATATTTAATTTCGGCGAGATAAGGTAATGCTTGTGCAACGGCGATTTTACAAGAAAAAGCTTGTTGAAAAGCCGACTCTGCGTCTGAATATTTATTCATTTTCAAATATATTTTACCAATTAAAACCCAGAGGGATGGATCATCTTTCAGCATGTTACAGGCGGACACCGCATAGATTTTTGCTTGATTTAGCATTGATTCTTCTAACTCATGAACCACCAGCTGGCGATAAACCATTTCCCAATATAATATGGCCAGGTTTTTTTCGACTCTGGCATGTGCTTCGCTCCATGGTTGCATGGTCTTCAATAGATTCAATAGTTTTTTAACATCTTCTGTAATTAAATTTTGTTGTTGATCTAAAATATTAAAAGCAAGTAATCGCATTTCATCCTGATTATCAAGGAGTAATTGGTGCATCAATTGATTGACTGTGGATAGCTGCCTCTGGCCAAGCATGAAAAGTGCGTCGGTCCTTTCACTGGCTGTTTTATCTTGCTGAAACAAATGAATAAGCGCCCCACCGGCACCATACTTTGGTTGCGTCGGTTTTGCTTCATTTAAGTTAATCGTATTATGGATGATATAAGCAAATTTTTTATTTGTCGTTCGTAAGCGCAATAGGGTTATCATGAAACCAATGAAGATGCCAAAAACAGGAATAAAATAACACAATAAAAAAATTGTCCCGTCAAAACGCCAGTCAGGGCGCTGAGTTTGCCTGGATAAAAACAATTTACATGAAAACATAAAGCAAAAAGCGGCCACACCGTGTACGGTTAGCATCAGTACAATTTGGGTCGTGTACAATAAAAAAGAAGCAGATGTTTCTGATAACAAACCAAGCATCAACCATAATATCGCAACGAAGTTTTGCCAAATCAGCAATCGATGCCGGTTGCTTTGACCCTTAACATCGGGGTTCTCGGTCTCAAGGTAAGTGCGGTTTGCATGATTGAGCGGTTTAATCCGCTTGCGACCAATTATTTTATTTTTAATATATCCTCCAATAAATCAATTGGATGATGCATCGATGAAATTTGGTAAGATTTAAATCGAATCTCACGACCATTGAGCTGGATGTCAAAATCACGCATTAATATGTCATTGATTCGTGTTTGATAGTACTCAATACCAAAACGATTGGTCAGTGGCATTAAAATAATTAATATTTTCTGCTTACCGCGCGTGATGATCCATATTGTATCGATGCCGCGCTTTTCCTGCTCAATTTTGAACAGATAATTGTCTCGATGCGGCTTGGCAGCAAAAAGAAAACTCACAACGGCACTATCCTGTTTTACATTTTTTTGTAAATTGGTTAATCGTTGTAACTCATTCGCAAACTGAATGGGGCAATCCGGGAATTTATTTAAAATCAAATCAGCCTCTTTAACCGTCATTCCGCAGTAACTTTTTGAATTAAATTTTCAAGAAAATTCTTGACACAGATCTCTGATTTTGATCTATTACTGCTTTTTGGAAGGCAGAAATGGATGCATCACGTTTTGAAGTACAACGATTGGATCACTTG
>DAIDKT010000001.1 GCA_027449905.1 Legionellales bacterium | reverse complement strand
TTTGCAAGCATCGATGATGTCGCAAAAGGCTATACCCGTTTATATAAAACCGGGGATTTGGTCCGCTGGCTGCCTGATGGCAATCTAGAATACATCGGCCGCAATGATTTTCAAGTCAAAATCCGTGGGTTTAGAATTGAGCTGGGTGAAATAGAACAGCATCTTTTAAGACATGGTGATATACGTGAAGCCGTTGTTTTAGCAAAAAATGCTGCGCTAAAGGCCTTCATCATTGCAAATGAATTCACCCCATCAGTCATTGAAATGAAAACTTTTTTAGCAGAAAGTCTTCCAGACCACATGATTCCAGAGCATTATATCGTGCTCGAACAATTCCCATTAACACACCATGGTAAGCTCGATCGCCATGCTTTACTTGCGATCGATATTCAATCAGAACCATATAGTGCACCCAGACATGAACTGGATAAATCTTTGTGTGATATATACACAGATGTCTTGGCGGTTAACCAATTAGTCGGTATAAGCGATGATTTTTTTCAGTTGGGTGGCGACAGCATTGTCGCGATTCGTTTGTTGAGCCAATTAAATCAGCAGTTACAATTAAATCTTAAAGTGGTTGATTTTTTTAGCTATAGAACCGTCATGGCTATGAGTGACTACATTGGGACATGTTCCTCCTTAGAAAAAAATCTGATTGAACACAAAGAGTATGTTCCTTTTAGTCTAATTGACAAAAATGATTATGCAAACAATGAAAATCTTTCTTTGTTAGCAGATGGTTACCCGGCCAGTTATTTGCAAATCGGATTATTACTGGAGTCATTAAAACAAGAAGATGGCACGTATCACGATATTAATTCCTACCATTTAAAATTGTCTTTTAATCCAGAAAAATTCACCAGGATTTGGCGCTTGCTGATCGATAAACATGAATTACTTCGAGCAAAATTTGTCGCTTCAGAACATGGTTATGATTGTCTGATCCATAAATCAATTAACCCTATCATTCAAATTTATTACAACGAAGATACAAAAACGCTCATCGGAGAAGAGCGCTTAAATCCGTTTGACTATGCCACAGCCGGTTTGTTCCGCCTATTAGTCAATGTACGCAGCACACAGGATCAATTTGACCTGATTTTTTCCTTTCACCATGCAATAGCAGATGGATGGAGCATGGCTTCACTGATCAACGAGTTTGTTCTAGCGTATGTACACAATCAAACATCTATTGAGTCAACGGTGCTCACCTATGGAGAGTTTGTTCAAAAAGAGCAATCCGCACTGAAAGATAAAAATTTATCTACGTTTTGGAAAAATTATGTAGCGAATCTCAACCCTGTAAAAATAAGTTGGAAATTTAATGCAGTCCCTACAAAAGAAGGGTTTCACCGACTGCATCTGTGTCTTGATGAAGCCATCTGTGAGCAAATACATACACTAGCCAATCGATTGCAATGTGGTGTAGATGATGTCTTTTTGTTTGCATACTATCTGACACTCTCTCAATTTTTGGGTGACAATGAAATAACGGTTGGTTTGACCGTTCATAATAGATTAGAAAAAACCCATGGCGATACATTATTTGGACTTTTTTTAAATGTCATTCCTTGTCGCTTGGCCGTTAAAAAACACATCGACCAAGGAATCCTAGCCGTACTGTCTGAAAAACTAAAAACTTACCAAT
Organism: Legionellales bacterium; assembly: GCA_027449905.1. Classification (GTDB taxonomy): domain Bacteria; phylum Pseudomonadota; class Gammaproteobacteria; order Legionellales; family Legionellaceae; genus DAIDKT01. The sequence continues at coordinate 1,141 of DAIDKT010000001.1, read as the reverse complement.
ATAGATTATATCCCTACACAAAATTAAAAATTGAACTTGGCGAGGACTTGTATCATTTCGGATTTAATTTTATTCATTTCCATATTATGGATGCAAGCCGCGCATTTATAGATCGGCTAGATGTCCATGAGCTCACCGGCATCCCCTTTTTAATCAATGTCATACAACAAGGATTGACACACTTTGAAATATCTTTCGTAGCCCATGATGATTTCATTGACGAGGCATTTTTAAATTATTTTGGGCGATACTTTGATCACAATCTATCACACGTGCTCAACGATAGTCATCAATTGGGATGTTTGTTAGAAGAAGATTTCACCAAGCAAATCCATTGCTGGAATCAAACCCAACACCCATTCCCGCATGATAAAACCATTCATGCCCTCTTTGCGGAACAAGTCGCGAAAACACCTCATCACATCGCCTTGGTCTATGAGGATATTGAATTAACTTATTTAGAACTCGATGAGCGCTCAAACCAATTGGCACACTATCTTCGTCGTCATTACCAAGAACATGGCATCGAACTCACACCGGATACCTTGATTGCCTTGTGTGTCGAACGTGGGCTTGACATGGTTATCGCAATCCTTGCTATCTTAAAAGCAGGCGCTGCCTATGTGCCAATAGACCCAGAATACCCCGATGCCCGTATTCAATATATCTTGATGGATACCAAAACCAAACTCTTACTCACCCAAACATCACTCAGTACCCAGTTCAACGACAGCATCCCGTATTTAACCCTTGATACACTCTTTTATCAAACCGAATCATCTGATGCATTGCCATCTTACGCATTGCCCAATCACCTTGCTTATGTGATTTATACCTCAGGGACCACTGGGCAGCCAAAAGGAGTCATGGTCGAGCATCGAGGCTTGGTCAATTTAATCAGTAACCACATCGATTATTTTCAGTTGAATAAAAAGAGCGTGATATTGGGTTATGCTTCGTTCGTTTTTGATGTTTCATTATGGGATATCTTTTCAGCACTGCTGGTCGGCGCTAAATTATGTATCATGGCAGAAGGCTTACGCCAGGATGCTGATTTGATTACTGCTTATTTTATCAAGCATCAAATCACCGCTGCATGTATACCCCCTGCTTTATTGGCTTTGATGAACCCCACCAAATT